>CALWXL010000009.1 GCA_944385485.1 uncultured Oscillospiraceae bacterium | reverse complement strand
CACCAAAATGCGATACTCCTGATAGGGCAGTACCTGCACCACCTCCACCGCCTCACGTTTTCTCAACTCTTCCACCAACTCCTGAGTGGACACCTTGGACAAATCCATGTAGCTCATTCCCTTCTTTTGATTTACCAACCCAACCGCCGTTTTCTCCATTTGATGAGTATTTGTGCGTATTTGCGGTGCCACTTTGCCGCCTCTTTGTACTCTTTTCTCTCTTCCATGCACACCGCATAATGAGAGATCCCTGCCTCACAGCCCTGTTGGGCGGATTTCCAGAACCAGTACACCGCCTGTTCCATATCCGGCTCCACCCCTTGTCCATAGCGGTACCGATGCCCTAGGCGGTTTTGAGCCTCCGCATCTCCATGTTGGGCCCCTTCCAAATCTCCTTGAAAGGAATCCTCCCAAGGGCTGGCCTTGGCCTCCAGCAGCTCATCCACGCTCTGGGCATACGTCTCATCTTCCATATATCGCTGTACCATGGCGTTTTCAATGCGGTCCATGGGTGCCGGATGTTCCATGAGGTCGTCGGACACTCCCCGCTGGGCCGCTTTGTACCATCGGACAGCCTGGCGGTAGTTCTTTCTTGTGCCCAACCCATCCTCATAACATATTCCCAACGCAAAACAGGCATCCGTATACCCCTGAGCCGCCGACTTTTTGTACCACTCCAACGCCTTTTGCTGGGCCTGTGCATCAGAGGAACCAGCATATATGGTAGCTAACCGGTACTGAGCCCTGGGGTCACCCTTTCGATTAGCATCCTGCCACAATTCCACCCAATCTTGCACCTGCTGGGAAATCTCCACTTCCATCGCTGATCACTCCTGTTCCAAGGTTTCCAAGTTTTGCTTATGGACATGGTACCCCATACCGTGGGGCATTTTCTCCCCATCCCCCCGCTTGTCAAACCGGTCCTATGCGCTATAATAAACCCATATACCTTGGGAGGTGGACCGCCATGTACGCCAAGCAGCCGAAGAAAATTCTGATTTTAAATATTTTAGAGGTTCTCAAGCGATACACCGATGAGGACCATCGCCTTAGCCAGAAGCAGATCGCCGATATCCTGGAGCGTGAATATTCCATGCACGCTGACCGAAAGTCCATCCGTCGCAATCTTCTCAACCTGATGGACTGCGGCTATGATATCGAGTATACCGAACAAGTCCGCATGGTTCCCGTCACCGATCCCAAAACCGGGCAAGTCTCCCAGGAAGAGAGCTATCTCTGGTCTGACTTCTATCTCAAACGGGAATTCACCGCCGGAGAACTCCGTTTGCTCGTGGATAGTCTTTTGTTTTCCGGGCACATTCCTCACAGCCAGTGCAAAGATCTGATTGGCAAGCTGGAAGGGCTGTCCAGCATCCATTTTCGATCCCGGATCCAACACATTGCCCGAATGCCCCAGGACGTGGATGTCAATAAACAGCTCTTCTACACCATTGAGCTCTTGGATGAGGCTATCAGCAAGCACCGGAAAGTCTCCTTCCAGTATACCGAATATGGCACAGATAAAAAAGTACATGTGCGCAAACGTCCCGATGGGTCAGCCCGGGAGTATGTCATCAGCCCCTATCAAATGGCCGCCCGAGAAGGAAAATACTATCTCATTTGCAACCATGACAAGTACGATGACATCTCCAACTACCGCCTGGACCGAATCTTAAATCTGCGCATTTTGGAGGATGCCGCAAAGCCTTTTTCACAATTGAAGTGGGCCAATGGCAAACCCTTGGATTTGGCCACATATATGAGAGAACACCCCTACATGTACTCCAGCGATAACATTCACGCCTGTCTGCGCATCTCCAAAGCCATGGTCAGCGACGTCATTGATTTGTTTGGTAACGGGGTGGACTTCCGGGATGAGACAGACACCCACGTCACAATGGCTGTTTACGCCAATGAGTTGGCCATTGAGCACTTTGCCAAAACCTTCGCGTCCCAGGTCACCATCTTACAGCCCCCAGCACTGGCACAGCGTGTGGTGGCCAGTCTGGAACAAGCCCTATCCAACTACCACGCCATCCACGCCTCTGATGGATGACTCCAACGAAGAAAACCACCCATCCGATGAGGATGGGTGGTTGAATATGTCTCAAGACAAGGGTGTCAGCAGCAAATTCAGATCCACATTGCCGGAAATCCCCGCCACAGTCCCCTGGTGGCTGTACTGCCACATGTGGAACTGATAGGGGAAGGTGGGGGTACTCTGGTACTGGGCCAGCCACAGGTCATACCCGGTGAGCTGGGTCAGGTCAATGCAATCCATCATCCACGCCACATTGCCGTAGATCATGGGCTGATAACCCGCCTGGGCAATGCGCTGGCAAAAGGCCTGGGTCACCTGGGTGGCCGTCTCCACCGTCAGGTCATCGGTGCGGGCGGTGTCGTATTCTATGGTCTCCAGGTCAAACACCACCGGGTAGGTGATGGAGTAATCCTCCAGGGCAGAGAGCACAAACTCCGCCTCCTCCTCCGCTTCCTCCACGGTGACGGCCTGCGAGAAGAAGTACACCCCCACATCCAGTCCCGCCTGGGTGGCACCCTGGATGTTTTGCAGGAATTTGTCGTCCAACACCAGTTTGCCCGACTCCCCGTAACCCCGGAAGCCCAGGCGGATCATGGCAAAGGAAATGCCGTCGGCCTTCACCGCCGCCCAGTCGATGTCCCCGTTGTAGGTGGATACATCCACCCCAGCCAGGGCCTGGGTGCCGTCCGGGGCGGTGTAACTGTATTGACCGCCGTCTGTGTTCAGCCCAGTCCAGTCGTAGCTGTGCTGCTGCAAATCCTCGTTGATGGGGGCAAAGCTGATTCCCTGTTTCCCCACATATACATAGGTGTCTGGGAACAGCTGCTGCAAAAAGGTGGTGGTCAGACCATACTGGGTGGCCAGGTTTTGCACGGTGCGCTTGGCCACGGTGCTCCCCAGCAGGTTCTCCACCTGGTGTTTCAGTCGAATGACCTGGAAGCCCAGAAATCCGCTGGCGGCCAGCGTGACACACAGGGCCAGGGCCAACCCCGTCACCAATTTGCTCCTGGGGCCACGCCGCTTCTCCTTGTCCGGTTCCGGCACAGCGGAGCACTTCTCCACACGTTCTGTCTCCTGCTCCAAGTTCTGGTTTAGCAAGGTCATTCCCTCCTTTTCCCCACATTATAGGGTTTTTCCCCCCGAAACGCAACATAAAAAATCTGCCACAGAGGTTTCCCTCTGTGACATCTAGCGTGTCGAAGGTTTTCGACACGCTTCTCAAAAATGCAAGCATTTTTTCGAGGAGATACAGCCCGCTGCATGCATAATCGGGTCAAAGGACGCCCCGATTCCACACTTGCGGGCTGAGAAGTGTTTTTTCCGATGCGCGTGTCCTCGGAAAAAACGTCATTTCAATTTATTTTCCCGCCTGCAGGCGGGAAAACTCTGCCGAGGGCTTCTATCCCGGTCACACGGAGTCTCAAAAAAGAATCTGCCACAGAGGTTTCCCTCTGTGGCAGATGAGATGTTTTATTGGGGGCTGACGGTGTAGTTGGGAGCTTCCTTGGTGATGTAGATGTCGTGGGGGTGAGACTCCCGGAGACCGGCGGCGGTGATCTGGATGAACTGGGCCTTGGTGCGCAGCTCGTCGATGGTGGCGCAGCCGCAGTAGCCCATACCAGCCCGCAGACCGCCCATCATCTGATAGATGGTGTCGGCCACAGGTCCCTTGTAAGGCACGCGGCCTTCCACGCCTTCGGGCACCAGCTTCTTGTTGTTCTGCTGGAAGTAACGATCCTTGGAGCCGCAAGCCATGGCGCCCAGAGAGCCCATGCCGCGGTAGACCTTGAACTGACGGCCCTGGTAGACCTCGGTGTCGCCGGGGGACTCCTCACAGCCAGCCAGCAGGGAGCCCAGCATGACCACGTTGCCGCCAGCGGCAATGGCCTTGGCGATGTCGCCGGAGAACTTGATACCGCCGTCGGCGATGATGGGCACGTCGTACTCGGCAGCCACACGGGCAGCGTCATACACAGCGGTGATCTGAGGCACACCGATACCAGCCACCACACGGGTGGTGCAGATGGAGCCGGGGCCAATGCCGATCTTCACGCAGTCAGCGCCAGCCTCGATGAGGGCACGAGTACCCTCAGCAGTGGCCACGTTGCCGGCGATGAGCTGCACGTCGGGGTACAGGCTCTTGATGCGCTTGACGCAGTTGAGGATGTTCTGAGAGTGGCCGTGGGCAGAGTCCAGGCACAGAACGTCGGCGCCAGCCTCCACCAAGGCAGCCACGCGGTCCAGCACGTCGGCAGTGACACCGATGGCGGCACCCACCATCAGGCGGCCCTTCTCGTCACGGGCAGAGTTGGGGTACACCTGGGCCTTGTCGATGTCCTTGATGGTAATCAGGCCCTTCAGGTGGTTCTCGCTGTCCACGATGGGCAGCTTCTCGATCTTGTGGCGGCGGAGAATCTCACGGGCCTCCTGGAGGGTGGTGCCCTCGGGAGCGGTGACCAGGTTGTCCTTGGTCATCACGTTGTCGATGAGCTGAGACATATCGGTCTCAAACTTCATATCACGGTTGGTGATGATGCCGATGAGCTTGCCGTTGTCGCAGATGGGCACACCGGAGATGCGGAACTTAGCCATCAGCTCGTCCGCCTCAGCCAAGGTATGGCCTGGGCCGAGGAAGAAGGGGTTGGTAATGACGCCGTTTTCACTACGCTTGACCATGTCCACCTGCTCGGCCTGAGCGCCGATGGACATATTCTTGTGAATGATACCCAGACCGCCTTCACGGGCCAGGGCGATGGCCATGCGGGACTCGGTGACGGTATCCATGGCGGCGCTGACCACGGGGATGTTCAGGGTAATCTTGCGGGTGAGACGGGTGTGCAGGTTGATGTCTGCGGGGAGAATGTTGCTCTCGGCAGGGATCAGCAGCACGTCGTCAAAGGTCAGACCCATTTTTACAAACTTGTCATTGTACGGAATCTGCGACATTTTACCACTCCTCCAAAATTATATTTATATTTCATTTTACGCTCTGGGAAAAACCGTGTCAAGTTGAACCGACGAGGATGGGGTTTTTCGGCACTTTTGACCATTGGAAGCTGGAAATCAGCTGGTGCGGTGTGGCACTTTTCGGCTCCTTCTGCACCCCTGCCAGCCACCCCAGCCAGCCCACCAGCTCCTGGGGGGTGTACTTAGCCCGCAGGACCCCCATGTCCAGGTCCCGATCCCGCTTGGACAGCCGCCGACCCTGGGCATCCACCAACAGGGGCAGATGGTAGAACTGAGGCGGCTCATACCCCAGAGTTCGGTGCAGCCACGCCTGGGCGGGCGATGAGGAGAGCAGATCACACCCCCGCACCACGTGATTGACCCCCATCATGGCGTCATCCACCACCACCGCCAGCTGGTAGGCCCACACTCCGTCGGAGCGGCGGACGATGAAGTCTCCACAGTCGGTGTCCAGCCGCTGGGTATAGGGGCCCATGTGGCCATCCTGAACGGTGAGTTCCTCCTGGGGTACCCGCACCCGATAGGCCGGGTGTCTGCCCTGTGCCTCCAGCTCCTGGCGCTGTGCCTGGGTCAGGTGGGCGCAGCGGCCTGTGTACACCACCGCCCCGTCAGAGGCGTGGGGCGCGGAGGCGGCCAGACGCTCTGCCCGGGTGCAGTAGCAGGGGTAGATGAGCCCCAGCTCTTCCAAGCGGTGGAACGCCGCCTCAAAGTGGCGGGAACGGTTGGACTGGCAATAGTCCGGTTCCAGCCCGCCCTCGTCCCAGTCCAGGCCCAACCACTCCAGGTCCTCCACCAGCTGTCTGGCCTTGTCCAGAGAGCACCGCTGGGGGTCCAGATCCTCGATGCGCAGCACCATGGTCCCCCCCTGGCTGCGCACGTCCAGCCAGGCCAACAGCGCAGCCATCAAATTGCCCAGGTGCATCCGTCCGCTGGGGCTGGGGGCAAAGCGTCCCCGCACCGTCATGGTCCATCCCTCCAATAGAGATCGTGCCGCTGCAAAGCAGCGGCACGATAAAAACTCTTACTTATTGTTGTTGAAGATCTTGAAGATGTCCTCGAAGGGATCGTCCTCAGCCTTCTTGGCAGGCTCAGTGGTCTCGCCCTCGGTGGCCTTGCCAGGAGTGGGGTTGCTCACGCCGCCGAAGCCGGTGGCGATGACGGTGACCCGGATCTCGTCCTGGAGGGTGTCATCAAAGGCAGCGCCCATCATGAACAGAGCATCGGGATCGGCCACTTCCTTGACCATCTCGGCGGCCACTTCCACCTCGTCCAGACCGATATCCATGGGACCGGTGATGTTGACGATGATGCCCTTGGCGCCCTGGATGGAGGTCTCCAGCAGGGGGCTGTTGATGGCCAGACGGGTGGCCTCCTCGGCGCGGTTCTTGCCAGCGGCACGGCCCACGCCCATGTGAGCCAGACCGGCGTCCTTCATGACGGCAGTCACGTCGGCAAAGTCCAGGTTAATGAGGCCGGTGGTGGTGATCAGATCGGAGATGGACTGCACAGCCTGACGCAGCACATCGTCGGCGATGGCGAAGGCGTTGGCAAAGGTGATCTTCTCATCGGTGGCATACTGCAGACGGTCGTTGGGAATGATGACCAGGGAGTCCACCTTGGACTGCAGCTCCTCAATGCCACGCATAGCCTGATCCATGCGGCGACGGCCCTCAAAGCTGAAGGGCTTGGTGACCACGCCCACGGTAAGGATGCCACGGGACTTGGCGATCTCAGCCACCACGGGAGCAGCGCCGGTGCCGGTGCCGCCGCCCATACCAGCGGTGACGAACACCATGTCGGTGTTGTCCAGCAGGGCAGAAATCTGATCCTTGCTCTCCTTGGCAGACTCACGACCCACATCGGGGTTGGCGCCGGCACCCTTGCCGCCGGTGAGCTTCTCACCGATGGGCAGCTTCTGGCTGGCCTCGGAAGAAGCCAGGCACTGACGGTCGGTGTTCACCGCGATGAACTCCACACCCTGCATACCCACATGCACCATGCGGTTGACCACATTGCAGCCACCGCCGCCGACACCGATTACCTTCAGGGTGTCTCCGCTTTTCACCGTAGAATCCATGACAAAAGCCATAAATATGACCCTCCTATATCTAAAACAGTTTGTGTCCATGCCTGCAATAATCCAGACTACAAATCACATAATATTTTAGCTTCTTTTCCCCACGGGGTCAATAGTGAAATGGGATTTATTTTGCAAAAATTTGTCGATGGCTTTTGGAGATTCCAGCAAAAGGATGCAAGCAAGAAAAAAAGCTCCGCTTCCCTCTCGGGGAGCGGAGCTTTTCATTCAGGGTTCTGGGGTGGCGCTGGGCTGGGCACTGGCCGTCGGCTCCTGGCTGGCGCTGGGCTCTGCACTGGCCTGAGGCTCGGTACTGGCCTGGGGGTCTGCGCTGGCCTGAGGGTCGGGGCTGGTGCTGGGCTGGGCGGAGGTTTCCGTCTTGGGGTTTTGCACATACACCTCGTTGTCCACCACCGTAAAGTCAAAGACTTTCGGCTCGCCCTGGGGGATCTTATCGCTGTCCAGGGCCGCCTGGAAGAGGGTGAGCATTCGCTCATAGTCCCCGTGGAGGGGGAACTTCAGCTGATGAATGTCATAGCTGACCCGCAGCGAGGAGGCCGCCGAGCCGTCAATCTGGGTACACTGGGCCAGCTTCCCCGCCTGCTCCAGGGCAGACATGAGCTTGGGGATGGCCTGAGCCTTGGACTGGCTGTCCTCGGCCACCTCCAGGGGTTGCCCTGCCTGGGGGTTCACCGCCTGGATGCCCGTAATCTCCAGACCCTGGACGGCCTGGGTGGTCTCCAGCAGGTAGCCGTCGGCGGAGAGCAGCCACAGGCCGCCATTCTCGTCTGCCACCGTGGCGGCCACCGTGCGCTCCACCACTTGCAGCGTCACCCGGTCGGGGAGGGTGCGGTGAAGCACCACCCGCTGTACATAGGGCAGCTGCTCACAGATCTGGTCGTTGATGCTGGGGCCCCACATGGCCACCAAATTGTCTCCCAGTTCGATGCCGGAGGCATTCACAATGGTCTGGGCGTCGTAGTGGGCATTGCCCTCTACGTCCACTTGGTTGACGCGAAAAAATATGACACAGGCCGTGACCATGGCCGCCGCCACCGCCACCAGGGAAATCAGTTGATAGATCCATCGAAACCGTCCCCGCCGTCTCTTCCGGGGCGGATGTTTCCGCTCACGTGCCATGCCAATCACCTCTTTGGTAAAGTTATCTCCGTTCTGCCCGGGCGCCCAGGTGCCGGAACATCTTCTCCAACCCCTCATAGCCCCGGTCTATGTGCTCCAGTCCGTCCAGGGTGGTCTCTCCCTGGGCACCCAGAGCTGCCACCGCCAGGGCACCGCCGCCACGCAAATCTGTGGCAGTCACCGCAGCCCCGTGGAGCTGCGGCACCCCTCGCACCCACGCCCCGCCGCCGTGGAGGGAGATATCCGCCCCCATGGCCTTGAGCCCCGGCACATGGCCGAAGCGGTGGGAAAACATGGTCTCTTGAAAAATGGTCGTTCCCCGGGCGGTGGCAAAGGCCGCCATCACCGGCGCCTGGGCGTCGGTGGGAAACCCGGGATAGGGGGCGGTGGAAATGGGGGCCACCGCCCGAAGAGGGACATCCGGTCTGCGCCGAAACCAGATGGAGTCGGTGCCGCTGCGCACCCGGCACCCCGCCTGCTCCAGTAGCTGGAGCACGGTGGACAGGTGCCGCCAGTCCACGCCCCGCACTTGTACCTCGCCCCCCGCCGCAGCCACGCCGGAGAGGAGGGTGGCGGCCACGATCCGGTCCCCCAGAATGGTGATGTGGCCCCCGTGGAGGGTCTGCCCCCCCTGGATGGTGATGACGCTTCCTCCGGCGCCCCAGACTTTGCCCCCCAGGGCGTTGAGAAACTCCTGGAGCTGCACGATCTCCGGCTCCCGGGCGGCGTTGACGATGGTGGTATCTCCCTTGGCACCCACGGCGCACAACATGGCGTTTTCCGTGGCTCCCACGCTGGGAAACCGCAGGGACACCACCCCGCCCTGGGGTCGGCCGGTGCAGGTAATGAGGCCGTCCGCCTCATTCACCTCACAGCCCATGGCTTGCAGGGCAGTGAGATGCAGGTCGATGGGCCGGGGGCCCAACTCGCAGCCCCCCGGATAGGTGAGGGTGGCCTCCCCCATCCGGGCTACCAGCGGCCCCAAGAACATGATGGAGGACCGCATGGCCCGCATCCGCCCCTCGTCAATGGAGGTGTGGCAGGCTCCCGAGGCGTCCACCACCAGGGTGTCCCCCTGCCACACACAGCAGGCCCCCAGGTGGTGGAGAATGTCCACCGCCGCCTCTACATCGGACAGATGAGGGCAGTTGGAAATGGCCACCGCCTCCCGGGTGAGCAGACACCCGGCCAGGATGGGAAGCACGCTGTTTTTCGCTCCCTGCACCTGCCATTCCCCCTCCAGGGGAACTCCACCTTGTATGTATATCACGCTCATGGCTATGCCTCCCTTTCCTTCCAGTGGCACATTCTATGAAAGGAAAGGGAAAACGGTTAAAGCAGTTCCATCAGGGCCTTGTAAATGTCCTCTGCCGCCCGAGGGGTGGCCAGCTCCTTCATGGCCCGGCTCATCTCCCGGCGCTTGTCGGCGTGGGCCAGCAGAGACAATGCGGTGTCGTACAGGCTCTGGCCGGAGCAGGCTTTTTCCTCCACCAGCTCCGCCGCGCCCCGGTCTGCCAATACCTTGGCATTTTTGAACTGGTGGTTGGCGGCCACGTAGGGAGAGGGCACCAAAACCGCCGGCTTGCCCATGGCGGTGAGCTCTCCCAGGGTGGAGGCACCCGCCCGGCAGATCACCAGGTCGGCGGCTGCCATCACCGTGGGCATGTTGTCGATGTAGGGCCGCACTTCCTGGGCGGTCACCGATACCCCGCGCTCTGCCAGGTGCTGGCACATGGTCTCGTAGTCCCGCCCGCCGCTGTGGATGTAGTGGAAGTGTCTGCCCTCCTCCACCCAGCGCTGCACAAAGTCCTCGGTTTTCAGGTTCATGTCCCGGGCCCCCTGGGAGCCCCAGAAGGACACCACCAGCGGTTTCTCGTCGGTGATTCTCAGCTCCCGCCGGGCCTGTTCCCGGTCCAGGCGGAAAAAGGCCCCCCGCACCGGGGTGCCTGTCACTGCCACCTGTTTGGCGTGGGAGTAATACTCCGCCGCCTCGGGGAAGCCCACCATCACCAAATCCACCCGCTTGGCCAGCACCCGGGTGGTGAGTCCGGGAAAGGCGTTGGACTCATGGATGGCGGTGGGGATGCCCATGCGGGTGGCCTCCCGCACGGCCGGGAAGGAGGCATAGCCCCCGGTACCCACCACCAGGTCGGGCTTGAACTGGCGGAGGATGCGGGAGGCCTGCCACTGGCCCACAGGCACTTTGAATACGCTTTTGAAGTTGTGGCGCAGGATTTTCCAGCTCATCTGACGCTCGAAGGTGGACACCTTCACGCAGCGGATGGGATACCCCGCCTGCTCCACCAGGCGTTTCTCCATGCCCTTTTCCGCCCCCACAAAGAGGATCTGGCATCCCGGATGATATTTTTCAAAGGTCTGGGCCACGGCCAGGGCGGGGTTGACGTGCCCTGCCGTGCCCCCGCAGGTAAACAGTACCTTCATCTCTCTCCTCCTACTCTACCTTGGGCGCTACAATTTGCCTGGATACCGCCAATATCAAGCCCACTTCCGCCAACTGCACCACCAGGGCGGTGCCGCCGTAGCTGAAGAAGGGCAGAGAGATACCGGTGGTGGGCAGAGCCCCCGTCACCACGCCGATGTTACAGATGACTTGAGCGGCCAGCTGGGTATTGATGCCCACAATGAGCAGGCTGCCGAAGCGGTCTCGGGCGTGGAGGGCCAGCCAGTAGCCCCGGATGATGAGCAGAGCAAAGAGCACAATGATAAGGCAGGCTCCAATGAGCCCCAGCTCCTCACACACAATGGCGAACACAAAGTCGTTGTGCTCCTCGGGCAGGAACATGTACTTTTGACGGCTGTTGCCCAAGCCCAGGCCCAGCAGGCCGCCGGAGCCAATGGCGATCTGGGACTGCCACAGCTGGTAGCCGTCTCCCTGCAAGTCGCTGAGGGGATCCAGCCAGGACTGGATACGGGCGGTCATGTACTCGGTCTGGGTGATAAGGAACACCAGGGCCGCCGCCACCAGGCTGCCGCCGCCCACAAACCAATACAGCCGGATGCCCGAGGCAAACAGCACCGCCGCCGCTCCTGAACACACCAGGATCATACCGGACATGTGGGGCTGTTTGTAGAGCAAGAAGAGAATGACCAACAGAATCAAGGCATAGGGGATCAGCTCCAGCAGGCCAATGTTTTCCGCAAACTCTCCCAGGCGTCCCCGCCGGGTGCGGCGGTTCCACTTCTTGGGGGGCGCTTTGATCTGATCCTTGCGCTTGGACAGGCTGGCAGCGAAAAAGAGGACCACCGCCACCTTGGCCAGCTCGGAGGGCTGGAAGGAGAAGCCGATGTCCAGCCAGCGTCTGGCGCCGTTACTGGACCGCCCCAGGGGGGTAAAGACCAGCAAGAGCAGAAAAATACTTCCCGCCAGGGCGGGCACCGACAGCAGACGCCACCGCTGATAATCGAATTTAGACACCACGTACATGATGACCACGCCGGCGATGGCAAACTTCAGTTGTCCTAAAAAGTAATAGTATGGGTTCCCTCCGGTGTCCACGGCGTCCAGGTTGTAGTAAGCGGACGCGTAGGAGGCGGAGAGAAGCATAATGAGACCAATGGCGGTCAACAGCAGCACCAGGGCCAAATAGGGCAGATCCAGCGGCCCACGGGCCAGCTGCTGCTCTATGGTCAGATCTCGTTTTGCTTTCTTTCGCACTGGTGTGCCTCCTTCCAGAGATATATGAGTGGGGACGTGCTCCCCTTATGTGGCGTAGCGATACATCACCCCGGCAAAGGCCAGCAGGCAGAAGGCCACGGTGATGGCGGCAAAGGTGAGCACAATGCGCACCTCCGTCCACCCACCCAGCTCCAGGTGATGGTGGAGAGGCGCCATGCGGAAGATCCGCTTGCCGTGGGTGAGCTTGAAGTAGCCCACCTGAAGGATATCGCTCATGGTCTCGGCGATGTAGATGATACCCACGGGGATGAGGATGAGGGGGGCGTCCACAGCGAAAGCCATGGCACACACCGCACCACCCAAAAACAGGGACCCGGTATCCCCCATAAACACCTTGGCGGGGTAGAAATTATACACCAGGAAGCCCAGAATGCCTCCGGCCAGAGCGGCAGCAAACACGCCCACGCTGCCCTTCTCCCACCAGGCAGCCAGCAGGGAGAAGAAGATGGCCACGGGCAGGGTCACAGATCCCGCCAGGCCATCCAGGCCATCGGTGAGGTTGACGGCGTTGACGCACCCCACAATGACGAAGGCGGCAAATACCAGATACACCGCCCAGGGCAGGGGGATGTAGGTATTGGCGAAGGGGATATACAGGTTGGGGGACAGATAGCCGAAGTGGCGCATCAGGGCCAGGAAGGCCACAGACACCGCCAGCTGCAACAGCAGCTTCCAACCTGCGGTGAGGCCGGTGTTCTCGTGCTTGCGCACCTTGGCAAAGTCATCGATGAAGCCGATGCCGCCATAGATCAGGGCCAGGCCCAGCACGATCAGGGCCGACCAGTCTCCCTGGGCCATATCCTTCCAACAGAACACCAGCACCGCCACGGTGATGCCCACCATGAACATGATGCCGCCCATGGTCGGGGTTCCCTGCTTGGTCATATGCCAGTTGGGTCCAATCTCCTTGATGGACTGTCCCGCCTTCATAGCCCGGAGCACGGGAATCAAGAACTTCCCCACCACCGCTGTGACCAAAAAGGCGGTGGCTGCCGCTGCTAAACTCATCATGGTTTCAAACCTCCACACTCTCTTTTGTATCTATGCTTGGCTCAGGCTTTGAGCCGCCTGATGCAGGGGGATGCCCAGGGCCACCGCAGTGGCCAGGGTGGCCAGGGTCTCATAGAGTCCCACCTGGCCCTGGGGCGCCCGTACCCGCAGCAGGTCATTGTGGGTCAGCGCCTCAAACTCCACACGTTCGTGGCGCAGGCATACATTTTTTGCGGTCAGATCCGCCTGGGGCCGACCATCGGAGTAGGCGAACACCCGGCCCTTCATAGCCTTGGCTGCCCGCCGTCCCTCTCCGTCGTCCAGGGCCATCACGGTGATGTCGGTGTGCTGGGCCAGCTCCCACCGGGCCACGGCACAAGGGGAGAGCGCCCGTCGGTCCCGAGGCTCAAAGTTTTCTACCACCACGGCCCGATACCGGGGATGGGTGTGGGGGCCCATCATGGCCTGGTAGGCCGTGAGTTCCACCACCGGGTTCCCCGTCACACGCCGCAGCAGCTGGGCCGTGGCCGTATGGCCACGCCCCACCACAGCGATGGGTCTATCCGCCCGACAAATCTTGATCGGCATAGTCGATAACACTGCTGACAAACCTCACTTCCACCACCGTGCCCGGTGTCACCTCGGTGCCTGTCACGATGCTCTGGTTCATGGCCTCCATGCTGCTGCCGTCTCCGGTCACTCCGGTGGCTCGCAGGAACAAGCCCATATCTTCCAGGGTATTTTTCGCCTCCGACGGACTCATGCCCGTGAGATCCGGCACCTTCACCTTGTCTGTGGGAGCATCCTGCCCCAAATACAGGATCACGGTGGAGCTGCCCGGGATGGTCACACCGCTCTTGGGCAGCTGCCCGGTGACGGTGTTGCCGCTGCCCACAGTGCGGCAGCGGATGCCGCGATCGGTGAGCAGGCCCTTGGCCACGGTGAGCTCGTACCCGGTGACGTTGATCATGGTGGTGTCCGCCACTTCCAGCTCATCGGTGGAATACTGCTTTTCCACACCCATGTAATCCAGGATGTCTGCAATCAGCTGGCCCGCCATGGGGGCGGCAATGTTACCGCCGCTGATGTAGGTGCCGGAAGGGGTGTAGTTGGAGTTGGTGGCAGACTGGGCCGGGGAGTCATAGGCCAGTAGTACCAGCACCTTGGGGTTATCCACCGGAGCAAAGCCCATAAAGGAGCAAATCAGATTTCCAGTTGTCTCGTCTCGCTTCTGAGAGGTACCCGTCTTACCACCGATGCGGTAGCCCGCCATGTAGGCGTTGCGGCCGGAGGCAGAGGGCCCGGCCACCACGCTCTCCAGCATGCTGCGGATGGTGGAGGAAGTCTCCTCACTGATGACCTGGCGCACCTCCTGTACCTGGTGATAGTAGGTGTTGTTGCCGTTGTCATCACTGATGGACTGCACCAGATAGGGCTCCAGCAGGTGGCCGCCGTTGATGATGGAGGCAAAGGCGGTGGCCATCTGGATGGGGGTGATCTTAAAGGTCTGACCGAAGGAGGCGGTGGCCAGAGAGGTGGCACCGTAAATGCTGGTGAAGAAGTCCTCTCCGCCGGGCCAGAACACGCTGGTGCCCTCGCCGTACAGGTCGATGCCGGTGGAGTCAAAGAGGCCGTAGCTCTCCAGGTAGTTCCAGAAGGTCTCCGCCCCCATTTTGGCCGCAATCTGCATCATGCCGTCGTTGCAGGAGTTCTCCAGCACCTGGGTCACCGTCTGATCTCCGTGGCCAGCCTTTTTATGGCAGGTAATGAACCAGTCTTCCACCTGCTCGCCGCCGTCGCAGTAGAAGTGGTCGTCGGCAGAGATGATGCCCTCTTCCAAGGCGGCTGCCACCACCAGAGGCTTGAAGGTAGAACCGGGCTCGTAGGTGTCGGACAAGGCCTTGTTCCGCCACTGGAGGTTGAGAGCGTCGGACACCGCCTGCTGGTACTCCGTGCTGTCGGTGCCGTATTCCTCAGCCAGCCCCTTGATCTCATTGAGCAAGCTCTGGTCAAAAATGCTGGCATAGTCGTTGGGGTCAAAGTTGGGGCTGCTGGCCATGCCCAACACCGCTCCGGTGCTGGGGTCCAAGGCAATACAGAACCCGCCATTTTTCACGTTGTAGGTCTCAATGCCCTCTGCCAGGGTCTGCTCCAGCATGGACTGGATGGTGGCGTCGATGGTCAAATGGAGGTTGCCGCCGTTTTCCGCGTCAATGTACTCCTCATAGGAGGAGAGCATCTCGGTGCCCGCTCCCGTCTTGGAGGTGACCACACGTCCGGTGGCGCCGGACAACACATCCTGATACATGGCCTCTACGCCCTGAGCGCCCACCTTCACGCTGCCGCTGTCCTGGGTGTAAGCCATAAAGCCCAGGATGTGGCCGCCCACAGCGGAATAGGGATAGTCCCGCTTGCTGGAGGGGGTCAGATAGAGCATGGAGGAGAGCCGATTCTCGGTGATGAACTCCCGGATCTGGGTGGTCTCCTCCTCTTCCAACTCTTTCACCAGGACATCATAGGCCGAGTCGGTGTACTCGATCCGATCCCACAGATCGTCCTCGTCCAGGCCCACAATCTTCACCAGGCCGTCCACAATGAGTTCCCGCTTCTCCTTCACAGCTTTCTCATAGGCGGCCTGGTCGGTGGTGCCGTCCTCCTTTTTATAGTTGTCCTCATTCACCGAGGCCAACACGTCACGAGGCGAGAGAATCAGCTGGTAGACGGTGCCAGACCGGGCCAGGGTGCGGCCCTGGGCATCGTAAATGGTGCCCCGTCCGGCGTTGACTGCCACGTCTCGGGTCTGCTGGTTGGCAGCTCGCTCCTCCCAGTAGTCATGCTGGACCAGCTGCAGCCGGACCAACTGCACCACCAGTGGCAGAAAAGCCACTACCCCCACCACCGCAAGGAGAAACACAGTGCGGCGGAAGAGGCTTCGATTTCCTTGGCCGGGAGTGCGGCCAGGCTTCTGTTTGGATGTTCGCATGGGTCATTCGCTCCTATTATTGCTGTTTGTCCGGGCGCACATCGGGACAAGAAGGGCGTAAGAAACCAACAAATGTTTTCTTACGCCCCTCATTCTCTCTATGTCCGCATTTCATTGTATGTGTTCTGGGGCGGCCATTATGACAGCATGCCGCTCAGAAATTCCTCAATTTGGCGAATCAGGCCGGAGACACCCTCCCGGGCCTCCTCATAATACACCACACTGTCTCCCTGAGAAAGATCCAGATAGACCGTCTGGCCTGCGCCCGCCTCCACCATGGAACCGTCAGCGGTGAGCTGCTGCTCCAGTGCCGACAGGTCAAAGGTCTTTTCATATTGGGCCATCAGTGTTTTTTTCTCGTCCTGCAGCTCGGACAACGTGGAGCGCAGCTCCACGGTCTGGGCATTGACGGTGGCCAGCTGGGCGCTGAAAATCACCAGCAACAGTGCACAGGCAATGGCAGCCATAAATCCCACGATGGTAAAGGGGGCCACGGCGCTCTGGGCTCGTACTTGAACCTGAGGCCGGGTGGCCACGCGCTCCCGGGGCTGCACCCGAGGACGGCGGGGTTGTTCCACACGTCTGCGTTCTCTGGTCTGGGCTGCGCTGTCTACTTTGTAGGCGACGTTGCCATAGGTGGCGTACTGTCTGACTTTGCGCTGGGTTGCCATAGTGAATATCTCCTTTATCTTATCTCACAGCTTTTCTGCCACACGCAACTTGGCACTGCGAGCTCTTGGATTCTCTTTTAATTCTTCCGGGGTAGACACGATGGGCTTCTTTCCCACCAGACGCACCTTGGGAGTCTTCCCACACACGCACACGGGAAAATCCGGCGGACAGGTGCATCCCTTGGCCCACTGGGCATAGGCCGTCTTCACCAGGCGATCCTCCAGGGAGTGGAAGGAAATGATGGCCAGCCGTCCGCCGGGATTCAAAAGGTCCAAAGCGGTATCCAGCATCCGCTCCACCTCGCCCAGCTCGTCGTTGACGGCGATGCGAATGGCTTGGAAGGAACGCTTGGCCGGGTGCTGCTTCTCCCGACAGGCTTTGGCAGGCATGGCGCTGCGGATCAGATCCGCCAGCTCCACCGTGGTCTTCACCGGAGCCTGAGCGCGCTGGCGCACAATGGCGGCAGCGATGGGTCCGGCATATCGCTCTTCCCCGTACTGCCACAAAATTCGTTTGAGCTCCTCCTGGCTCCAGGTATTCACCACCTCATAGGCGGTGAGGGCGGCGGATTGATCCATCCGCATGTCCAGGGGGGCGTCCTGCAAATAGGAAAAACCACGGGCGGCCTCGTCCAGCTGAGGGGAGGACACGCCCAGGTCAAATAACATACCATCCACATGGGGGATTTGCAGCTGCTGCAAAATCTCTCCCACCTGGCTGAAGTTCCCACGCACCAGGGTCACCCGGTCCATGAGCCCTTCCAATCGGGCCGGTGCCGCTTCAAGCGCAGCTGCGTCCCGGTCAATGCCGATGAGTCGGCCACGGGTCAGACGCTTGGCAATCTCTCGGGAGTGCCCCGCCCGACCTAAGGTACCATCCACATAGATGCCGTCCGGCTTGATGTTCAAGCCCTCTAGGCACTCATGGAGCAGCACCGACTTGTGTGTATATTCCATGGATCAAATCCCCAGTCCTTCCAGCAGTGCCGCGATGTGCTCGGGATTGAGCTGCTGGGCCGTCTTGGCCTTCCAGTTCTCTGCGCTCCAGATCTGAGCCCGGTCGTTGTTGCCGGTGATCACCACATCCCGATCGATCTTGGCATAGTCCTTCAAATAAGAGGGCACCTGAAACCGCCACTGCTTGTCCGGCTCACACAGCTGGGCCGAGGCAAAGAACACATCCATGGAGGCTGCCTGCGCCGTGGTCAGGTTGGCCACACGCTCTTGGAGCTTGTTCCACGCCGCCATGGGGTACAGGGTCAAATTCTCCTTGACCCCCACAGCCAGGTAAAACTGGGAGCCCAGCTCCTCACGGAGCTTGGCGGGCACAATGAGTCGACCGGCGCTGTCCAGGCTGTGCTCGTAGGTGCCAGTCATCCTCGTCCCCTCCATTTCACTCCATTTCACTCCAATGTATCCCTAGTATACATCCCCCTGGGTGAAATTGCAAGGACTTTTTTCTTGGAAAAATATGAAGTTTTCATGAATAATTTCATGAAACAAGACAATAATTCCTTCGTTTATCAGAAACCGGGGCACTTATTCGACATTTTCAATTGTGGCCCGGTTCACTGTGGAGCAAAATGGAGGATCACAGAATGTGCGCCATCCTGCGGTCCTTTGTGCGTGTCGAAAAAGTTCGACACGCTTCTCGAACATGCCAGCATGTTCTCGAGGGGATGCAGCCCGCTGCATGCACCCTTGGATCAAAGGGCGATCCAAGGCCACACTGGCGGACTGAGAAGTGTTTTTTCGATGCACATGTCCCCGAAAAAACGAGATTTCAGTTTATTTTCCCATCTGCGGATGGGAAAACTCTGCCGAGGGCTTTGGGACAACGCAAGATGATGGTCCCATCTTGCCGTAGAATAAAGTTTCTTATAGCCTGAAAGGACCGCAGAATGTGCGCCATCCTGCGGTCCTCTATTCAAATCTCTCTTATTGGTCTGCCTCGGCGTCGTAAGCACGGTTGGCAGAGGTTGTGTTGCTGGTTCCGCCCAGGGCCTCCCGGAACTTGGCCTGGACCCGGCGCATCTCGTTGTGAGCCTCGCCCAGAGCCTCCTCGGCACGGCGCATCACGTCGTCGCAGTACTGATTGGCGGCGTTGCGCATCTCCTTGGACTTCTGATCGGCCTGAGACATCATCTCAGTGGCCTTCTGGCGGGCCATGGCCATGATCTCGGTCTCGCTGATCATACGGCGGGCCTCGTTCTCGGCGCGCTTGCGCAGCTCTTCCGTCTCACGCTTGGCGCTGGAGAGCAGCTCGTTTCGGTTGTTGAGCACCTTACGGGCCTCGGCCAGCTCCACAGGCAGCTGGGCCTTGATGTCCTCGATGAGGTCCAGAGCCTTGTCACGCTCGATGACGCACTTTTCAGAGCTCAAGGGCGCATTGCGGGCCTCATCCACCATATCAAACAGCATATTCAGCAATTCTTCTACCGGAGTTGCCATCGGTCATTCCTCCTTATTGTTCCTGGGTCCCATTGACCCTGTCCTGTACCTGCGTAATAATCTGTCGAGGGACAAATTCCGATAAATCCGCCCCGTATCTTGCCATTTCCTTGACCACAGTGGAACTGAGATAGGCATACTTGGGGCTGGTGTACAAAAACACCGTATCCAGCTCCTCATACAGCTTGGCGTTGATCATGGCCATCTGGATCTCCGACTCGTAGTCGGACACGGCCCGAAGTCCCTTGACCAACACTTTGGCCCCGTGCTCTCTGGCGTAGTCGGCCAGCAGCTGGCGGGAACAGTCCACCTTTACGTTGGGCAGCTCTCCGGTGACCTGGCGGATCAAATCCACCCGTTCCTCCGGGGTAAACAGCCCGTTTTTGCTGGAATTGACCATCACACACACGATCAGTTCGTCAAAAATGGCGGCCGCCCGCTTGATGATATTCAAATGCCCCAGCGTCACCGGGTCAAAGCTGCCGGGGTAGATGGCTCGTTTCATGGGTCACACACTCCTGCGGTACAGGGTCAGCTTGATCTTCCCATACCGGTAGTCCCGTCCCTTTTCATAGGGAGCAGCAAGTTCCGGCAACGCAGCATCCGCCGGAGACTCGCATATTATTATACCATTTTTCGACACGATGTCAATTGCCGTGATGCGCTCCAACGCCCGTTTTATGCAGTCAGAGGCATAGGGTGGGTCGAGAAACACCAGATCATAGGTACCTTTGACGGAAGACAAAAAGGCATCGAATTCGGTCTGGTGGAAGCCGGCCCGGTCAGTCAGCCGGCACCCCTTCACATTCTCCCGCACCACAGCCATGGCGGCGGGAGAGCGGTCCACAAAATCGCACCAGACTGCCCCTCGGGACAGGCACTCGATGCCCAGCTGTCCGGTGCCGGCAAACAGATCCAGCACACGGCGGCCGGGGATGTCAAACTGAATGATGTTAAAAAGCCCTTCCTTCACCCGGTCGGTGGTGGGGCGGGTGTCCATGCCGGGCAGCTCCTTGAGGTGCTTGCCCCGGGCCGTTCCTGTAATCACTCGCACGGAAGTCTCACTCCTTGTTCAGATAGTCGTGTACCGCCTGGGCGGTATTCTTGGGCACCACCTGGGAAAGCTCCTCCACGGTGGCTCCCCGGATGGCCTTGATGCTCTTAAAGTGTTTGAGCAGCGCGGTCTTTCGGGTGGGCCCCACCCCTGGGATGTCGTCCAGCACCGAGCCCTTCATCCGCTTGCCCTGGCGGGAGCGCATAAATTCAATGGCAAACCGGTGGGTCTCCTCCTGAATGCGGCCAATGAGGGCAAACAGGGCCTGGTTTTGCTGCAAGCCCATCTCCTGCCCGTCCCCGTCCACCAGAGCCCGGGTGCGGTGGCGGTCGTCCTTGACCATGCCGAAGGTGGGAATGGACAGCCCCAAGGTCTCCAGGGCGGAGGTGGCCGCCCGCACCTGCCCCACACCGCCGTCGATGAGCAGCACGTCGGGCAGGGCCCCAAACTTCTCGTCCCCGTCCAGATACCGCCGGAACCGCCGGGCAATGACCTGCTCCATGGAGGCGTAGTCGTCGGCGTGCTCCAGGCCCTTGAGGGTGAAGTGGCGGTAATCCCGCTTCAGGGGCCTGCCATCCACGTGCACCGTCATGGAGGCCACAATGTCCGCATTTCCGCTGTTGGAGATATCGAACGCCTCCATCCGGTGGGGCGGTTGGTCCAGCCCCATGAGGCGGCCCAGGGCCTCCATGAGCTTGGAGGTGCGCTCCTGAGCCGTGGTGGCCCGCTGCACCTCTTCCCTGGCGTTTTGGTTGGCCAGGGCCACCAGCTCGGTTTTGGCCCCTCGCTGGGGGGTGAGCAGCTCCACCTTCCGCCCCACTGCCTGGGTGAGCATCCGGGCCAACTCCACCTGTCCGTCAAAGTCCAGGGGGAGGAGAATCTGCCGGGGCAGGGCCTGACGCCCCTGGTAATACTGAGCCGTCAGGGTTGCCACGCTCTCCCCCTCGTCCTCCTCCATGGGCAGGGGGAGCAGCTGCCAATCCTTGGCCGCCAGTTCCCCGTCCACATAGTGGAGCACCACAAAGCAGCTCTTGGCCTCTCCCCGGTGGTAGCCCACCACATCGGTGTCCGCCAGGGAGCCTACTACCGCCTTTTGCCGCTTGGCCAGCAGCTGCACCGCCCGGATGCGGTCCCGGTACTGGGCAGCCTTTTCAAAGCGCAGGTCCTCGGCGGCCTGCTCCATCTCCGCTGTCCACTGGCCCACCACCTCGTCCAGCTTGCCCTCCAGCAGCCGCACCGCCTGGTCGATGCCCTGACGGTACTGGCTCTGGTCCATGTCCGGGCGGCAATAGCCGTCGCAGGTGCCCATGTGGAAGTTCAGGCAGGGCCGTTCCTTGCCAATGTCCCGGGGGAACTTCCGCTTGCAGCTGGGCAGGCGCAGGGCCGACTGCAAGGCATCGATGATGCCCTGGCTGGCTCCCCGGGTGCCGTAGGGCCCAAAGTATCGGGCCCCATCCCGGGCCACCTTGGTGGTCAGGGAAAATTGGGGGTATTCTTCCTGGACGCTGAGCCGGATGTAGGGATAGCCTTTGCTGTCCTTGAGCAGAATGTTGTACCGGGGCTGGTGACGCTTGATGAGGGCGCACTCCAACACCAGGGCCTCAAATTCGGACTCCACCACAATGACATCAAAGTGGTGGATCTGGGCCACCATGGCCCGGGTCTTTTCGTTGTGGCGGCTCTGGTCCTGAAAATACTGGCTGACCCGGTTTTTCAAAGCCTTGGCCTTGCCCACATAAATCACTTCGCTGGCGGCGTTTTGCATGATATACACCCCCGGCTTCAACGGCAGTCCGTGGGCCTTGTCCCGCAGCTCTTCAAAGGTCATAGATACCCTCCCGAGATCCTACTGCAATGTTCTTGGTTGGCAACGGTACGCCGTTGCCAACGGGATTAAAAAAAGCGCCGCTCATCAGCGGCGCTTTCAGCTGTCTGACTTACTCAGAAAAATCGGAGTTGATCAGCTCCACCAGAGCGTTCACAGCATCCTCCTCATCGGGACCGTCGGCGATGAGGGTGATGGGAGTACCCTTGACGATGCCCAGAGAGAGCACGCCCAGAAGGCTCTTGGCGTTGACACGACGCTCCTCCTTCTCCACCCACACGGAGCTCTTGAATTCGTTGGCTTTCTGGATAAAGAAGGTGGCCGGACGAGCGTGCAGACCAACCTGATTGTTCACAACAGTCTCTTTCGTTACCATAAGAGAGTCCCTCCATATTCTTGGATTGGGGGAGTACTATCCCGCGCTTTCCCCGAAAATATTTGCATTCCTAGCATATCAAATTTGGAAGGTATCGTCAACAGCATTTTGTACAAATCGCAGCGGTCTGTTTGGTGAAAAGCACCTTTCCCCTGCCATCTGTATGCCTGCGCTTACCTCATGGTGACCACGGTCACCCCGTCCTCCCCTTCGCCGTAGGCGCCGGGTCGGGCGGATTTCACGTAGCGGCTGTGCTTGAGATGTTCCCGCACCGCCTTCCGCAGGGCACCTGTGCCCTTGCCGTGGATGATGGTCACTGTCTCCAGCTTGCCCATGAGGGCGTTGTCCAGGAACATATCCACCGCAGCCAGGGCCTCGTCTACCATCATGCCCCGCAGGTCCAGCTCCGCCTTGGCGGCAGCGGCCCGGAAAGGGCGGGTGACGGTGGACTTGCGGGCCTTGTCTTTCTGACTCTGCTTGTGGCGGGCGGTGGCCTCCTCCAGCACCCGCACCTCCTCTTGCTTGGCTTTCAGCTTCAAAATGCCAGCCTGGAGCTGGAGGGTGCCGTCCTTGTTCACCCCTACCACCTGGGCCTGGGTGTGGGTTTTCAGCACCTCCACCATGTCCCCCAGCACCGCCGGACGGGTGGAAGCCGGGGCCTCCAACTCCTCTCCTTTGCTGCCCAGGGCACTTTCCGCCTCGTTGAGGGTACGGCGCAGGTCAGAGCGCTGCTGGTTATCGTCCACCCACTCCTTGGCCTTCTCCTGACGGCGGCGCATGGCGTTGAGTTCCTTAAACACCCGGTCGGCGGTGTCTCGGGCCTCCTGGATGATGGCCCGGGCCTCGGCCTGAGCCTTTTCCGTGGCCTTGCGCCGCTCCTCTTCGATGCGCTCCCGGTAGCGGTCGGCCTCGGCCTTGGTGCGCTCCATGTCCCGGCGCAGCTCCTGGGCCAGTTCCTTCTCCTTCTCCATGGCCTGACGCTGCCGCTCCAACTGGCTGATGACGTCCTCAAAGCGGACGTTTTCCGCATCGATGCGCTCGGCAGCCCGCTGGATGATGTAGTCGGGCAACCCCAGGCGGCGGGAGATGGCAAAGGCGTTGGACTTGCCGGGAATGCCGATGAGCACCCGGTAGGTGGGGCCCAGGGTGTCCACATCAAACTCGCAAGAGGCGTTTTCCACCCCTTCGGTGGTCATGGCGTACACCTTCAGCTCGGTGTAGTGGGTGGTAGCTGCCACCCGGGCCCCCAGCTGACGGGCGGACTCAATGATGGCGGCCGCCAGAGCAGCGCCCTCCACCGGGTCGGTGCCCGCCCCCAACTCGTCAAAGAGCACCAGGGTGTCCTCATCCAGCTGCTCCAGCATGGCCACGATGTTCACCATGTGGGAGGAGAAGGTGGACAGGGACTGGTCAATGGACTGCTCGTCGCCGATATCCGCCAGCACCGCCGAGCACACCCGGATGGTGGAGCCGTCCATGGCGGGGATATGAAGGCCGCACTGGGCCATAAGGGTCAAAAGGCCCAGGGTCTTCAAGGTCACCGTCTTACCGCCGGTATTGGGGCCGGTGATGACCAGGGTGTCAAAATCTTTGCCCAAGTACAGGTCGTTGCGCACAGCGGTCTTGGGGTCCAGCAGGGGGTGTCGGGCTTTTTTCAGCTCGATGTAGTCCCCCAGCACCGGCTCCATGCCCCCCATGTGGGTGGACAGCTTGGCCCGGGCGAAGATCACGTCCAGGGAGATGAGGGTGCGGTAGTTGTCCTCAATGCCCTCCCGGAACCCGGCGCAATCTGCGGATAGCTCCGCCAGAATGCGCTCGATCTCCTTCTGCTCCTTCATTTGCAGTTCCCGCAGCTCGTTGTTGGCGTTGACCACCCCCATGGGCTCGATAAAGAAGGTGCCGCCGGAGCCGGACACGTCGTGAACCAGGCCGGGAATCTCATTTTTGTGCTCGCTCTTCACCGGCACCACATAGCGGCCCCCACGCATGGTGATGATGGACTCCTGCAAATACTTGGACTGGTTGGAGGAGATCAGGCGATTGAGCACGTCCCGCACCTTTCCTGCCGCCGCCCGGATATGGCGGCGGATGTCCGCCAATTCCGGGGAGGCGGAGTCGGCGATCTCATCCTCACTGAGGATGGAGCCGCTGATTTTCTCCTCCAAAAAGCGGTTGGGGGACAGACTTTGGAAGTAGCCGTCCAGCACCGTCTTTTCGGTACTCTCCCCCACCCCGTACTCCCGCACATGGCGGGCGCAGCGCAGCACCTGGGCGATGTCCAAAAGCTCCCGGGTGTTCAAGCTGCCGCCCCGGTCTGCCCGCTGCAAGGCAGCGGCCACCGGGCGCACCCCGGACAAGGAGGGAGTACCGTGCTTGACCAGCATCTGAAAGGCCGCCGAGGTCTGCTTTTGCAGCCGGGCCACGTCAGACACCACCGTCTGGGGCCGCACCTTGCGGCACACCTCTTTTCCCTCCTCGGTTACCGCCTCGTCGGCCAGCATGGCCAGCACCCGAGGCAGCTCCAGGGTCTGTATGGATTTTTCAAGTAGTTCTGTCATATGTCGTTGTCTCCATGGTCAAGGACTTATAAAAGTCCAGGGTATGAAATCCTCGTTCCAACTGGGTCATGAGATAGGCCTCGGAGGCCTGGGCCAGCCGCTCCAGGGATGTGTCATCCACCGAAAAGGAAAACAGCCGCTTGGGGTTGCCCCACACCATGTGGCGCAGGGCCGCCACCCCCGCTCCGGTCAGAGGCATGGACACCCCATCCCCCAGCTTCTCCCGGCACCTCTTACAGTGGAGCATACCGGCTCTCAGGTGGATGCAGGGCTCTTCCGGCTCCTCACAGCCACACACCCCGCACTCCCCCACCATGGGCTCGTAGCCTGCCAGGGCCATGGCCTTCCACTCAAAGCCGGTTTTCACCAGTTTCAAGGGCACGGCCATCTGGTCCATGGCGTGAAGGGCGTTGAGGGTGAGGGACAAAAGTTCCGGCTCCGGCTGTTCCTCCTCGCATAAGGTCTCGGTGACCTGGGCAAAGTAGCTGCCCAGGGCCAGTTTGTCCAGGTCCTCCCGCACGCCCCGGAAGGAGCGCTGGGTCACCGCCTCCTTCACCTGCCACCGTCCCTGACGCTGGGAGAGGGTAAACTCGCCCCAGGTGAGCAGCTGGCAGGCCGCGGCGGTGGCATCCTTTTTCTTGCGCACCCCCCGGGCAGACAGGGTCAGCTTTCCCTGTTCGGGGGTGAGCACTGTGAGCAGCTTATCCGAGTCCTTGTATTCCACTTCCCGCAGCACCAAAGCGGAGGTGGTCAGGTACATGGCTGGGCTCCTTCCCGCTGCCAGGCGTACAAAACATCTCCCGGCTGCTCCTCGCCCCATCCGCTAACCGGCTCCCGCTGCGTGGCCGCAAAACCGCAGGCCACGTGGGTGGCGATGGACGGGGTGTTCTTCGGGTCAATGAGGCTGAACAGCTCATGGGCACCCTGCTCCGCCAGCAGCTGTTGCGTGTGGCAGAGCAACTGTTTGGCCCAGCCTTTTCCCCGGGCCTGGGGGGCGGTCTCCAGTGCCTCCAGGAACCACACCCCCGGGGCACACTCCACGCAGCGCAGGCCGCTGACCCACACCCCATCCACCTCTTCCACCAGCACCATCTGGTTGGGATGGGTGACAAATTCCTTCAAAAACTCCCCATAGGCCTGTTCCATGGCCTGGGGCGACTCAAAACGGCGAGCCAATTGGGCCATGGACTCCTGGTAAAGTTCCATCTGGCCCTGAACCACCCACGGCTCCACCTGGGTGATGTGTTTGAGCATCGAGGTTTCCTTCTTTCTCTAATCCCGGGCGCTCCCAGCGAGTCATGAGCCACGCCTCGGGCAGCCCGGTCTTCCAAAACAGGTCCCAGTTTCCAAACGGCTCCACACGTCACATCCCCTTTCTACCCTTAGGGTGAGAGGGGATGTGGTGGTTTATGACTGGGAATTCCTTCAAAAAGATGCAAGCATCTTCTTAGTCCTCGGTATATCCGAAATTATGGATGAGATTCACATTGTCACGCCAGTTTCCCCCACGAAACTCGTTCCGTGGGGCCCCATGATTTTGTCCATAACGGGCGAAGTCAATTCGCCCTATGGAAATTGGCCCAGGGCCAATTTTACGCCGCACTTGCGGCGGCCGGCTCAAAGCCGGCTGGAAAACTGGCCGAGACATTATTGCACCCCTTTAGTCTTCCGTATAACCAAAATTGTGAATCAGATTCACATTATCCCGCCAGTTTTCTTTCACTTTCACCCAAGTCTCCAGGTACACCTTGGCGCCCATAAAGGCCTCCATGTCCTCCCGGGCCTGGGTGGAGATTTTTTTCAGCATGGACCCCTTCTTGCCGATGATGATGCCCTTGTGGGAGTCCTTCTCACAGTAGATGGTGACGTGGCAGTCGATGATGTCGTCATCCCGCTGGGTGAACCGGGTCACCTCCACGGCGGTGCCGTGGGGAATCTCCTGGTCCAGGTTGCGCAGCAGCTTCTCCCGGACGATCTCCGCCATGATCTGCCGCTCGGGCTGATCGGTGACCACATCGTCGGGGAACAGCTGGGGCCCCTCGGGAATCCACTTGGCCAGCAGGTCCAGCAGCTCTTCCACACCCTCCCCGGTTTTGGCGGAAATGGGCATGACGGCATCCCAGTTGTGGGCCTGGCCATACACCGCCATGACGGAGAGCAGTTTTTCCTTCTCGATGGTATCGATTTTATTGATGACCAGCACGGCGGGAGCGCCCAGGGCCTTGATGCGGCCGATGAGTTCTTCCTCCGCAGGGCCGATGCGGTCCACCGGCTCCACCAGCAGCATCACCCCATCCACGTCCGCCACGGACTGGCGCACCACCTTCACCATGTAGTCACCCAGGCGGGTGCGGGCCTTGTGCAGGCCGGGGGTGTCCACAAAGACAAACTGGGTGTCCCCCCGGTTGAGCACCGCACTGATGCGGTTGCGGGTGGTCTGGGGCTTGGAGGAGACAATGGCGATCTTCTCCCCCACCAGGGTGTTGGTCAAAGTGGACTTGCCCACGTTGGGGCGGCCCACAATGGTAATAATTCCGCTTTTCTTGATTTGAGACATAGTAGATGATCCTCAACTTTCTTTGGTATCGGCATTGAACAATGGCCGTTTTTATATTGGAAGGGAACTCACGGCTCCCGATTCCACATAATATAGAAGTCCCGCCGTCCGTCCCCCTTGCCGTAATAGCTCAAGTCATAGGTTCCGGTGCGGCCGTCGGCCTCCACCACCACACGCAGGGTGGGAAAGCCCTCGGGGATGTCCTGCTGCACCAACATGGACACCGGCTCGGTGCCGCTGGTGGTGTGGATATCCTCCACTCCGGTCACCTCTCCCGTGTCATAGTCATAGGTCAGCTGCTGCAAGGTGATGGTGCTCCCCGGCAGCTTGGGCACAATGAGCATATATTCCCCATACTCCTGGTCCGGGAACACCTGGTCCACATTTTGGGCCAGTTCCAGCTCCTCCTGGGTGGGGTTTAAGATGACCACGCCCAGAATACTGTCCCCAGCCAGAGCGTCAAACAGTTCCTTCTGCCCCACGGGGGCGGAGGTCTGAATGGGCTCCAGGAGGGACACCTTCTCCTGGGTGGTCACTTCGGTTTTGGTCACAAAGGCCGTGCACCCGGTGAGAAGCAGCCCGGCGCACAGGGTAGCAGCGGATAACATCAGCGTTTTTCTCATGGTGCATCCCCCTTTTATGTTCCCAGGTCATCGAGTCAGCCCGACAACCTCCATAATTGCGTCCTCTCGCGCCCGCATCTGGGCCTTTTGGGGCCCCTCGTCCAGGTGGTCGTAGCCCAGCAGGTGGAGCACCGAGTGCACCACTAAATAGGACAGCTCCCGCTGGCGGCTATGGCCGTACTCCTGGGCCTGGGCCTCCACCCGCTCCAGAGACAGCACCATATCCCCCAGAGGGACACAGCCGCTGTCCGGGTCTGCCCAATCTGCCTGAGGCTTCTCCCCGGCTATCAGGTCAAACATGGGGAAGGAGAGCACGTCGGTGGGACGGTCCACCCCGCGCATATCCAAATTGATGGCGTGGATGCCCGCATCATCGCTGAGCAGCACATCCACCTCACAGGGCACCTCCACCCCTTCCTGGGCCAGAGCGGTGGCGATGGTGGAACGGATGAGGGCACAGGTGGCCTCATCGTCTGCTCCCTCCACCTCGGTGGAGATGGAGATCTGATGCTCCTCAGCCATGGGACTTCCTCCTTCCCGCCTTGTCATTCCCCTTCTCCTTGGGGGGCTGGTTGGTGTGATAGTAGTCGTCATAGGCCTTGATGATGCGCTGGACGATCACATGGCGCACCACGTCCTGGTCGGTGAGGGGGCAGATGGCGATGTCCTCCACCCCACGCAGCACCCGCATGGCCTCCTTCAGGCCGCTGGTCTTGTCGGCAGGCAAATCGATCTGGGTCACGTCTCCGGTGATGACCACCTTGGAGCCAAAGCCCATACGGGTGAGGAACATTTTCATCTGCTCTCGACTGGTGTTCTGGGCCTCGTCCAGAATGATGAAGCTGTCATCCAGGGTACGGCCACGCATATAGGCCAGAGGGGCCACCTCAATATTGCCCCGCTCCAGGTACTTCTGATACGTCTCCGCCCCCAGCATGTCAAAGAGGGCGTCGTACAGGGGGCGCAGGTAGGGGTCCACCTTGGATTGCAGGTCACCGGGCAAGAAGCCCAGCCGCTCTCCGGCCTCCACCGCCGGACGGGTAAGGATGATGCGGTTGACCTGCTTTTCCCGGAAGGCGGCCACTGCCGTAGCCACCGCCAGATAGGTCTTACCGGTACCGGCGGGGCCCACACCCAGGGTGACGGTATTTTTCTTGATGGCGTCGATATACTTCTTCTGGCCCACGGTCTTGGCCTTGATGGGCTTGCCCTTGGCGGTGACGCAAATCACGTCCCCGGCCAGCTGGGCAATCTTGCCCTCGTTGCCCGCCCGCACCAGCTCAATGATGTAGCGCACATTCTGCTGGTTGATGGCCTCGCCCTTGGCGGACAGGGAGAGAAGGCCCTGCACCGCCTTCACCGCCCACATCACCGCCTCTCCGTCGCCGGAGATTTTCAAGTTGGACTCCCGGTTGACCACCGTGACTCCCAGCTCCTGCTCGATGATGCGAATATTTTCGTCAAAGAGGCCAAAGAGATTGATGGCCTCTTCCATCCGTTCAATGCTGATGGATTGTTCTGTCATTGGTTATGATTCCTCCCCAACTTGGGCTTCTTCTGGTTCTGTGTGCCCGGTAGTGCCCGGGCGTTCCACGGTGCGGCCGATCTGTTCCCGGCACTCCGCCACCAGAGACACCACCAGGGTATCCCCTTCCACACGGGTGACGTAATCCTGTTGAAGTATCTCTCCCTCCCCTTCCTCCAGCAGCCGCTCCAACCGTTGTTGAAGCAGCTGCTTCAACAACGCCTCCCCCTGCTGTGGATCCACCGCCTGCTCCTGGACGGTATACCCCCGGTAGGTGGTGGTGGTCCAGGACACCGGCCAGGTGTAGCCCCCCAGCTTCAGGGTCTCTGTCCTGGTTATTTTACCATACCCTTCGGGGAAAATGCTACTCTTTTCAAAAAAATCCAACTCCAGCCCCAAAATCTTCAGCTGGTAACTGGTGGTTTCCTCCTGGTCATAGACCTTGGTGGGTACCGTCAGGGGCAATCGCTCCTCCAGGGTGCGCCAGGTGCGGGCGGTCACCGTCCCGGTGGCGTGGACCACCAGGTCCCCAGCGTAGGGCTTTTCCGGGTTCTGTTCATAGAGGGGAATGGTGCCGCTGATGAGCACTTCCCCTTTGGCCACAATGTCTCCGTCCACAAATTGGGCCTGCCCTGCGGAAGTTTGGATGTCCTCGATGATGCCGTCCGCCGCCGCCACAATGTCCGCCGGGGTGGACTGGTCCAGCAGCTCCGGCCTCTCGTCCACCTCTTCCACCTGCACCACCACCCGGGTGCCATAGACGTTGATGGCCATAAAAGACAGTTCCGGCAGGGCAATGAGGGCCTCATTGGCCACCTCCCGCTGGGCGATGGAGGGGGCATAGACCCCGGGGCGTACCCCCAGCCGATCCAGCTCGGTGAGGATCACCGCCGATGGCACCTCCTCATTGCCCACCACCTCCACCACCAACACGAACTGGCTGAGCACACCCACACAAATCAGGCACAGGGCCAGCCCCACCATGAACCCCCACCGCTTGGACAGCCGTTGGGCCTGGGCCAGCCCGCCCCGGCGGGAGAGCACCTCCAGGGTGCACCCGCACCGCTGTCCCAGCTCCTCCAACTCCTCCAGGTCGACCAGACGAACCCGCACCTGCACCGTGTGGGCATCCAGCCACCGCAGCCGCCAAAAGTCCCGCCGATGCTGGGCGCAAAGGTTGAAAAACCGCTCGGGGAACTCTCCGGTGACCTGGAGCACCACATAGCCAAAGAGCAAGTTGAACCATTTTTTCATGCCCTCACCTCGTCAACTCCACCGATGTGATGCGCCCGGTGATGAGCAGCTGCGCGGGATTCATGGCCCGCAGCTCCAGCCCCTCCCCCCGCACCATCACCAATAGTTTTCCCGCCGAGATGTGGATTTCCTCCGGCCCATAGGCCAAAATACCCCGGTGGGGCTCCATGCGCAGCTCCCCGTCTCCAATCAGCTCCAGCCGGGGCAGCCCTGCCAACACATCCCCCGGCACATCCAGCAGCCGAGAGGCCCGCTCCAACAGGCTCTGCTTTTTCTCCATGTCCATCACCTCTGGAAACTCTATGAAAAAACTCGTCCCCACTTGCCTGTCCCACCGGGATTGCCGTGGACATTTGCCATCGGTTGTGATAGAGTATAGAAAATTGTGAAGAAAAGGCGGTACAACATCGATGCAATATCAGAGCCCCAAATACCGGGACAAGAGCCGGGAACCCAGTTACACAGTCACTGAGGCCACCACTCTGCTCCCCTTTCTGCTCTCCACCCTGAAAGGCAAGAGCCGCAACAACGTGAAATCTCTCCTCTCCCGCAAGCTGGTGACGGTGGACGGCCGTCCCACCTCCCAGTTTGACACCCCCCTGACCCCGGGCCAGGTGGTGACCATTCTGTCCGTGTCCGCCCCCAAGCAGGACGCCCTCCCCTTCCCCATTCTCTTTGAGGACGAGCACCTCATTGTGGTCAACAAGCCTGCCAAGCTCCTCAGCGTGGGCAACGAGAAGGAGAAGGTGCGCACCGCCTACCACATGGTCACCGACTATGTGAAAAACCAGCACATTGACAACCGGATCTTTGTCATCCACCGTCTGGACCGGGACACCTCCGGCGTGCTGATGTTTGCCAAGGACGAGGAGACCAAGGAGCGGTTCCAATCCCGTTGGAACGACATCATCACCCGCCGGGGCTATCTGGCGGTAGTGGAGGGCACTCCCCGCCCGGAACGGGACACCATCCGCACCTACCTGGTGGAGACCAAAACCCACATGATCTTCTCCGGCGACCCCGGCCCCGGGGCCAAGGAAGCCATCACCAACTATGAGGTGGTCAAGTCTGGGTCCGGCTACTCCCTGCTGGACATCTCCATCGACACAGGCCGAAAAAACCAGATCCGTGTCCACATGAAGGAGCGGGGCTGCCCCATCGCCGGGGACAAGCAGTATGACGCCCGCACCAATCCCATCGGTCGGCTGTGCCTCCACGCCAATGAGCTGTCCTTCATCCACCCTGTCACCGGACAGCCCACCACCTTCAAGGCCAAGATGCCCCGGGACTTCAACCGGGTGTTCCGATAAGCAAAAGCATGGATGCAGCGTGTGTGCTGCATCCATGTTTTTTGCGTTTGGGAACACAATACTGCTGTTAGGAAGAGCAGGCTTACCAGCCTGGTGTTGACGCTCCGCTGGGCCCAATTTCTCCCCGATGAGAAATTGGGGAAAGAATCGCCAAAGGCGGGGCCTTTCCCCGCCTTGTGGAATCCACCCCGCTGTTCTAACCTGTTAGGAGTTGCTTCCCAAGCCGGGCCGAAGGGTAATTGCCATACCAAGAAGAACAGACGCTCTCTCCTGCCCTGTCGCTACTAGAATGGTACGCTGTTCTCTTGATTTCGGCCCTACTTGTGGCGCACCCCGGCCGACTGCGGCCGGGCGAGGCCGCTACCCCCAGACTTGAGGCCCTGGTGGAAGGAGTGGAAGTTATCAGCGGAGTAGAAACTTCCCAGAGATGCGCCAAGCCAGCCAATCCGCCCCACCAGACCCAGGGCCGACTTGGGCCTGAACAGGACAAAAACAAATCAATTCTGGGGATTCCAAAGGGAGCTCCCTTTGGTGGGTCTTTGGTGGCTTTCTGCCCAATCAGAAAGCCACCCTGCGGAGCATCTCCGCCAGGCTGGCAAGCCTGTGTCTGACTTTTTAAAGAAGTGAAAATCCCGCTGCATCCACCCCAATTGAGAGGTGGACACAGCGGGGTTTGTTCTTTGATTAGCTCAAGAAGTCCTTCAGCTTCTTGGAGCGGCTGGGGTGGTGCACCCGGTCGACTCCGGCCGGGCGAGGCCGTTCCTTCCAGACTTGAAGCCCTGGTTGTAAGCGTGGAAGCCTCAGGATTCTGAGGGAGGCTCCCTTGTGCAAAGGGAGCTGTCAGCCGCCAGGCTGACTGAGGGATTGTCTGTGGAGGGTGGCGAACCAGGCCAGGTAAAACCAAGAGGTCTGTCCCGTCAATCCCTCCGACCCGGCTTCCGCCGGGCCACCTCCCTTTACACAAGGGAGGCTTTTGCGGGTGCAAATCACCCCATGGTCCACTTACTCAGATGTGTCTTTTTCTTCCTCCACATACTCCATGACGTCCTCCACCCGACACTCCAACAATTTACACAGATGAGCAATCGTATTGGTGGAAACGCTCTTTCCGCACTTCATAGCGTAATATGTGGCTCGATTGAACCCCATTTTTTGCAGACGATAAGAAGTGATTCCTTTTTCCGCCATGGTTTGGAACAGCGGTTCATAACTGATCATATCCTAGCCCTCACAAACTATCTTTACCCAAAGTATAGTTTTCCCCTGATGGCTTGAATATGTCTAAATATTTAAGTATAATGTCTACGGAGGTGTTATGGATATGAACGTAACCTTTTGTGGTCACGCCAAAATTTCAGATCAGGATTCCGTGCAAAACTGGCTGTTTGAAGTCACTCAAGCCCTCATTGAGCAGGGTGCCACCACCTTTTATCTTGGCGGGTATGGCTCTTTCGACGAGTTGGCCGCCTGGGTCCTCTGCCAGCAAAAAGAGACCTATCCAAACATTGAGCTGGTTCTGGTTCGGCCTTATCTCCACCGAAACATGGATGAATCCGGCTATGATACCTGCATCTATCCCCCTCTGGGGTCGGTTCCACCCCGCTTTGCCATTCCCAAACGCAACCAGTGGATGGTGCAGCAATCCAATGTGGTGGTGTCCTACGTTCTCCACGACTGGGGCGGCGCTGCCGCCACCCTACGCTATGCCAGGGGAAAAAAGAAAATCATTCTCCCCTATATTCCCAGTGTCACATCTCCCTAGCATACACAAAGCCCCCGCAACCTCTGCCCAAGGCTTGGGTAGAGGTTGCGGGGGCTTTCCTGTCTTATTTAGCTCAAGAAGTCCTTCAGCTTCTTGGAGCGGCTGGGGTGGCGCAGCTTGCGCAGGGCCTTGGCCTCGATCTGGCGGATACGCTCACGGGTGACGTTGAACTCCTTGCCCACTTCCTCCAAGGTGCGGGTACGGCCGTCCTCAATGCCGAAGCGCAGCTTCAGCACCTTCTCCTCACGGGGGGTGAGGGTGGAGAGCACGTCCACCAGCTGCTCCTTGAGCAGGGTGAAGGAGGCAGCCTCAGAGGGCTCGGAGGCGTCCTCGTCGGGGATGAAGTCGCCCAGATGGCTATCCTCCTCCTCGCCGATGGGGGTCTCCAGGGAGACGGGCTCCTGGGCGATCTTCAAGATCTCCCGCACCTTCTCCACGGGCATATTCATCTCGGCGGCGGTCTCCTCGGGGGTGGGATCGTGGCCCAGCTCCTGGAGCAGCTGACGGTTGACCCGGATGACCTTGTTGATGGTCTCCACCATGTGCACGGGGATGCGGATGGTACGGGCCTGGTCGGCGATGGCACGGGTAATAGCCTGACGAATCCACCAGGTGGCGTAGGTGGAGAACTTGTAGCCCTTGGTGTAGTCAAACTTCTCCACGGCCTTGATAAGACCCAG
>CALWXL010000008.1 GCA_944385485.1 uncultured Oscillospiraceae bacterium | reverse complement strand
ACCTGCACGGAAAAGGGCACCACCACCTATACCGCCACCGTGAACTTCGGTGGAAAGGACTACACCGCCACCAAGGACGTGCAGGACATCCCTGCCCTGGGCCACAGCTATGGAGAGCCCACCTTTGCCTGGGCGGAGGACGGCAAGAGCGCCACCGCCACCTTCATCTGTGGCACCTGCCAGGATGAGCAGACCGTGGAGGCCACCATCACCTCTGAGGTGAAGACCGAGGCCACCTGCACGGAAAAGGGCACCACCACCTATACCGCCACCGTGAACTTCGGTGGAAAGGACTACACCGCCACCAAGGATGTCCAGGACATTCCTGCCTTGGGTCACACCACAGAGCTGCAAAATGGCAAGAAGCCTACCTGCACCCAGGACGGTTACACCGGCGACCAGGTGTGTACGGTATGCCAGGCTGTGGTGGAGAAGGGCCAGACCATCCCCGCCACCGGACACCACTTCGAGAACGGCGTGTGTACCGTGTGTGATGCCAAGGATGCCAACTATGTACCCCCTACGGGCGATGAACATCAGCTGATGGCTGTGGCCACTGTGCTGTTGACCAGCATGGGAGCCTTTGCCGCTGTGATATTCGCAGAGCATAAGCGTCGCAACCACTAAACCGCGCTGGAAACCCGGCCCCCCAAAAAGGGGGCCGGGTTTTTTCCCCCCTCTGCCATGGATGGAATATTGGTTTATTGAATTTTTACAAAAAATAAGATGCAATTCTGCCATATATCACAAAGATGGTCAAGTTAGACAAAAAGATATGTCCCTTTTCGGAATGGTATGGTATGATATGAATGAATGTCCTTGGACAAAAAGCAAAAAAAATAGGAGGAATCTACAGATGAAAGGAAAGATCCCGGCAAAGCGCGGTCTGGCCTTGGCTCTGGCAGGTACCCTGCTGGCTTCCACCGTGGTGGGAGCGGGGTTCCCCTCCGCTCAGGCTGCTGAGTTCACCTATGTGAACAACGGCACACTGACGGCCAAGAGCACCGCAGCCCCTACCCCCGACACGGTTGTGCCCAACGCCAACCAGTATTGGTATCAGAAGGCTGAGCTGTCCGCCTTCTGCCACTTCGGCCCCAACACCTTCAACGAGATTGAGTGGGGCGAAAACTATGGCAACAAGAAGCCCGATGAGATCTTCAAGCTGGAGAAGGACTTTGACGCTGAGACTCTGGTCAAGACCCTGAGCGAAGCCGGCTTTAAGATGCTCATTGTCACCGCCAAGCACCACGACGGCTTCTGCATCTGGGACAGCCAGTGGACCGACTACGACGTGGCCGCCACCAGCTACAAGGGTGGCAAGGGCGACGTGCTGGCCGAGCTGTCTGCGGCCTGCACGGAGTATAACATGGACATGGGCCTGTATCTGTCCCCCTGGGACATCCACGAGCCCAGCTATGGCTACTATGATGCCCAGGGTAATCCGCTTGATCCGACGGATAAGGAACAGGTAAAGAAGGATGCTGCCGACTACAACGATTACTACAACAATCAGTTGGAGGAAATTCTGAGCAACCCCAAGTACGGCAACAACGGCCACTTCCGTGAGGTGTGGATGGACGGCGCTAAGGGCGGCAACAACGATCCCCATAGCCCAGAAGCCCAGGAGTATGACTTTAAGCGTTGGTTTGCCACCATCCAGCAGTATGAGGGCGAGGCCGCTGGCAATCCTGCCGACTGTATGCTCTTTGGCGCGGAGGCCTACACCACTGTGCGCTGGATCGGCAACGAGCTGGGCTACGCCGCTGACGACACCTGGTCGAAGTCCAAGACCGACAAAACCGCAAACACCATCGACAGCAACACCGTGAACAACTCCAGCGGCAAGTACACCGTAGGCTTTGAGGATGGCAACCAGTGGACCGTGCCCGAGTGTGATGCCCGTATCACCTCCGGCTGGTTCTGGGGCACCACCAAGAACACCCCCAAGACCATTTCTGCCCTGGCTGAGATGTACTTCCGCTCCGTGGGCCACAACTCCACCTTCCTGCTCAACGTGCCCCCCAACGACCAGGGCACTGTGGACAAGGCCATTCTGGACCGGGTCACTGAGTTCGGTCAGAATGTGAAGGAGACCTTCCGCAACAACCTGGCCAAGACTGTCCAGGCCACCAATGTCCGTGGAAACGATACCGCGTTCTCCCCTGCCACCACCATTGACGGCAAGGACGACACCTACTGGACCACCGAAGATGGCACCAACTCCGGCACCCTGCTCATTGACCTGGGTGGAACCAAGACCTTCGACGTGGTGTCCATCGAGGAGGCCATCCAGAACGGCCAGCACATCAATGAGTACAAAGTGGAGTACAAGGATGCCAACGGTGAGTGGCAAGTGCTGCAGACCGGCAAGACCATCGGCGCCAAGCGCCTGGTGCGCGTGGGCGCCGTGAAGGGTTCTCAGGTTCGTATCACTGTGACTGCTCCCGAGAATATGGTGCCCATGATCAGCGAGGTGGGCGTGTACAAGGCCAGCGAGGGCTTTGAGCTGGCTGGTGCCGCTCCCGACGGCATGGATGTCATCGACGTCAAGAATGACGCCTTCCAGTTCAAGGGAACTTGGCATGACGAGGCTGGTACCCAGTTTGTGGGCGGCACCAACAAGTGGGCCAACAGCGGTGCTTCTTTCACCGTCAACTTCACTGGCACCAAGATCTACCTGGTGGGTACCAAGGACCCCAATCACGGCAAGGCTGAAGTGTACATCGACGGCAAGCTGGTAGAGACCATTGATACCAGTGCCTCTGCCCGCGCTCTGGGTCAGATCATCTTTGAGTCTGACACCCTGGAGGACAAGGCACACACCCTGGAGCTGAAGGTGACCAGCAAGGCCATCGGCATTGAGTCTGCCTACACCATCGACAACGGTGGTAAGGGCATGGTGGGCATTGAGCAGAGCCGATACACCATGAACGAGGAGCAGACCATGGAGGTCAAGCTGGTGCGTGTGGGTGGCACTGAGCCTGTCACCGTCACCCTGTCCCCCAACGCCGGCTCTGCCGTGCAGGAGGACTTTGACACCGAGATGATCGAGAAGGTCACCTTTGAGAAGGGCCAGACCGAGGCCACTGCCCGAGTGAGTACCAAGCGCAACGAAAAGGTTACCGGTGACCTGTATTTCACCGTGGAGCTTACCTGTGACGATAAGGACGTGATCCTGGGCTTCAACGATGTCGCCACCGTCACCATCAAGGACAAGGACTCCGAATCCAGCAAGCAGCTCAAGGCTCTGGTGGACGAGGCGGATGACCTGGTGGCTCAGTGGTATTCCGCTGGCTGGGACGTTTACGCCAAGGCTGTGGCCGCTGGTAAGGCCCTGCTGGACGAGGGCTCCGCCGATCAGGAGGCCCTGGCTGCCGCTATCACTGCCATCACTGAGGCCAAGAATGGCCTGACCAAGCGCACCCGGTTCTCTGAAGATGACCCCGTCCGCTTCCCCTGGGCTCCCAACTCTGAGTACACCGTGGAGGCTGAGTTTGGTGAGCTGAAGAATGTGGAGCTGACTTCTGACGGCAAGTGGGCTCTGGAAGTGGCTGAGGCCGAGTGGGCCAGCAACGGCAAGTTCGTCAACTGCTTCAACCAGCAGGATACCGTTTCCTTCCCCTATGTGGCCGACCGCACCGGTACCTACACCGTCACCGCCACCTACCGCAGTGGCTCCACCGCCAACAAGCTGGCTTGGAGCGAGACCAACGGCAAGATCACCGAGGGTTCCGTCAGCGCTGGCGCCAAGCAGGACAATGAGAGCGGTATCACCCGCACCGTTACCTTTGACCTGAAGGTCACCCAGGCCGGAGCCGGCACCCTGGTGTTCACCGGCCCCGACACCAAGTCTCCCCAGCTGGACAAGCTGGTGATTACCCCCAAGGCCATCGACTATCAGGAGCGTAACGTCACCGTCACTGCCGGCGAGGGCGGCACTGTGACCACCAACGCCAACGATGGCAAGATCACCGAGGGCCAGGATCTGGTCATCACCATCACCCCCAACGCCAACTACCATCTGGAGACCCTGACGGTCAACGGCAAGGCTGTCACTGTCACCGGCAACACCTACACCGTGAAGGGTGTGGTGGAGGACATCGCCATTGTGGCTACCTTTGCCCCCGATGTGAGCAAGGAGGAACTCCAGGCTCTGGTGGACGAGGCCGACGGTAAGCTGGGCGAGTGGTACAGCAAAGGCTGGGACGCCTATGCCCAGGCCATTGCCCAGGCCAAGACCCTGCTGCAGCAGGAGGACCCCGCCATTGATGCCATGCTCAAGGCCAAGAACGACATCGAGGCCGCTAAGGCAAAGCTGGAGGAGCGCAAGCAGTACACCACCGAGGATCCCTTCACCTTCCCCGCTGAGGCTGGCGTGACCACCACTCTGGAGGCTGAGTTTGCTCAGCTGAAGAACACCGGTGAAGGCGAGGCTTGGCCCCTGCAGGTGGCTGAGGCCGACTGGGCCAGCCACGGCAAGTTCATCAACTGCCTGAACCAGAACGACACCATCTCCTTCCCCTATGTGGCCGATCGTGCCGGCACCTACACCGTTACCGCCACCTACCGCAGCGGCTCCACTGCCAATAAGCTGGTTTGGAGCGAGACCAGCGGTAAGATCGCTTCCGGTGAGAAGGCTGCTGCTGCCGAAAGCAACGAGGAATCTCAGGCCAGCATCACCCGCACCGTGACCTTCGAGCTGGAGGTCAAGGAGGCTGGCGCCGGCACTCTGGTGTTCACCGGCCCCAACGGCAACTCTCCCCAGCTGGACAAGCTGGAGATCTCTCTGAAGGAGACTGCTCCTGCCAAGTATGCCGTTACCGTCAAGACCGAGGGTGAGGGCACTGCCTCCGCCTCTGTGGAGACTGCCGCTGCTGGCACCGAGGTCACCCTCACCGCTGCCCCCGCTCAGGGCTGGCACTTCGTGAAGTGGCAGAGCGACGACGTGACTGTTGCCGACAACGCTTTCACCATGCCCGAGAAGGCTGTTACCGTCACCGCTGTGTTTGAGCAGGACGAGCATGTCCACAGCTATGGCGAGCCCACCTTCACCTTCGCTGAGGATGGCAAGACTGCCACCGCTGAGTTTGTCTGCTCCTCCTGCGGCGACAAGCAGGTTGTGAACGCCACCATCACCTCTCAGGTGAAGACTGAGGCCACCTGCACCGACAAGGGCGTGACCACCTACACCGCTACCGTGGAGTTCGGCGACAAGACCTACACCGCCACCAAGGACGTGGCCGACATCCCCGCCACTGGCCACCACTTCGAGAACGGTGTGTGTACCGTGTGTGGTGAGAAGGACCCCAACTACGTGCCTCCCACCGACAAGCCCGAGCCCAGCGACAAGCCTGAGGTTACTGACAAGCCCCAGGTCACCGATCAGCCCCAGACCACCGACAAGCCCCAGGCTACCCAGCAGCCCACCGTGCCTCCCACGGGCGACACCGCCCAGCTGGGCCTGGTGTTCAGCGCTCTGGCTCTGTCTGCGGCCGGACTGGGCGCTGTGGTCACCGTGCGCAAGCGCAGAGGCTAATCCCCTTCGCTGATACCAGCAAACCTTAACACAAAAGCCCCGGGACAACACAGTCCCGGGGCTTTTGTGCGTGTCGAAAAAGTTCGACACGCTTCTCAAAAATGCAAGCATTTTTTCGAGGGGATGCAGCCCGCTGCATGCACCCTTGGGGCAAAGTACGCCCCAAGGCCACACTGGCGGGCTGAGAAGGGTTTTTCCCGATGCACATGTCCCCGGGAAAAACAGATTTCGATTGATTTTCCCATCTACGGATGGGAAAACTCTGCCGAGGGCTTTTTGACAATGCAAGGTAATTTGTTCTTCTTGCATGGACTTCAGATTTTTTGACAGTCTGAACAGCCCCGGGACTGTGTTGTCCCGGGGCTGTTCAGCGTTTCAGAGTATGTTATTATGCCAGCCGATGCTCCTCCAGCCACACCATCAGGGTGGGCTGGCCTTTGCGAATCCTACGGGTACGCACCTGGAACAGCACCAGGGTCAGAATGGTGAACACCACCAGCCACACCGCCAGATACACCAGACATCCGGTGATGTCCGGGCCACCGGCAATGGCGCTGCGGAAGGCCTGCACTGTGTAGGTGAAGGGCACCCAGCCGTGGAGAGCGGGGACAAAGGAGCCGGACAGCTCCAGGGGATAGGTGCCCACCGAGCCGGAGAGCTGGAGCACCATGAAGATGAGCATCAGGAAGCTGCCCACCTTGCCCAACAGGCAGGTGAAGAAGTACATCACTGACATGAAGGTCACCGCCGCCACCAGGGCCACCAGCACCGTGCGGCCCCAGTCCACGGGCTGGAAGCCGTTGAAGAGATGCAAGCTGCCCAGCATCACCAGGGCCTCCAGGATGGCCACGGTGTACAGCACCGAGGCCTTGCTCCGCCACCAGGCAAAGCCGCTTTTCAGCTCGCCGCTGAACTCGGTGAGGGGGTACATCAGGCTAAAGGCGATGCATCCCACCCACAGGGCCACGGACATCATGTAGGGGGCCATGGCGTGGCCGTTGTTGGGCACCTGGGTGAGCTGGCTCTCCTGGGTCTCCACCGGGGCGGCCATCTGATCGGCCACAGCGTCTCCCGTGTTGGTGTCCGCAATCTCCTGGGCACCGTCCGCCAGCTTATCCTGGAGGGTGGCAGCTCCATCCTCCAGAGCCTGCGCCCCGTCGGTGAGGGTCTGAGCCCCCTGGTGCAGCTGCCCGGCGGCATCCTGGATTTGCACCGAGCCCTGGGTGAGGGCGTCCATGCCTTCCGTCAGCTGGGCCTTGTTGTCCATAAGCTGGTCGGCCCCGTCCACCAGGGTCTGGGTGCCCTGGTGCAGCTTCTGGGCCCCTTGATACAGCCCATCCACCCCCTGGGTGAGGGCGGGAAGCTGGCCCTGCATCTGGGTAACCCCCTGGGCCAAGGTCTCACTGCCCTGGGCCAGCGTGTCCAATCCCTGTTGCAGCTGGGCCGCGCCAGCGCGCAGGGGAGCGGTGCCCTGCTCCTTCAGCTGCCCAACCCCCTGGGCGGCCTGGCTGATGCCCTGGGTGAGGGCAGGGGCCTGCTGGCTGAGCTGGCTGAGGCCCTGAGACAGCTGAGTGGCACCCTGGCTGAGCTGCCCCACCAGGGCTTGCAGCTGCTCTCCGCTCACCTGGCCGCTCTGGATGGCCAGGGACAGCCCTTGCAGGCCTTGCTCCAGCTGCTGGGCTCCCTCCGCCAACGCCTGGGCGTTTTGGGGCAGGGCTTCGGTCTGGCTTTGCAGTTGGCCCAGGCCCTGGAGCAGGGTATTCAGGCTCTCATCCACCTGGGCGGCGCCCTGAGCCAGGGTGCCGCTGCTATTTGCCGCCTGTCCGGCCCCCTGGGCCAGGCTCTGAGCGCCTTGGCTGAGCTGTTCCACGCCCTGGGTGAGGGGCTGGGTGGCCTGCTGCAGCTGGCCCAAACCGTCCTCCAGCTGGGCAGCGCCGTCGTTGAGAGCTCCGCCGCCCTGTGCCACTTGGGTCACGCCTGCCAGATAGTCCCCCAGGCCCTGGGACAGCCGCTGAGAGCCGTATACGAAGGTGAGAGAGCTGTCCGACAGCTGCGCCAGGTAATCGGTGAGGGACTGGGCTCCCTGGGTAAGGGTGTGAGCCCCGTCTTTCAGCTCCCCGCCGCCGTCAGCGGCCTGGGTCATGCCGTCGCCAATCTCGCCGATCTGCTCCAGCATGGTGCTGGCATAGGTGCGGGTCACTTCCTCCCGCACCCCCAGCTCCATCTCCTTCATGGCGCTGGCTCCCAGCTTGGAGGCGATGTAGTTGGTGCCGGGGTTGGTCTCATACTGCAATTCCATGGTCTGGGGCTGGGCCTCGGTGATGGAAGAAGCCCGCTGGGAGAAATCCTCCGGGATGGTGATGACCATGTAATAGGTGCCGTCCTCCAGCCCCTGCTGGGCCTCAGCCTGGCCCACAAAGTGGAAGTCCAGAGACCGCTCCTCCTTCAAATTGTCCACCAGGGACTGGCCCACCTCATAGGTGGTGCCCTCCACCGTCACCGGCTGGTCCAGATTCACCACCGCCACCGGCAAATGCTCCACGCTGCCGTAGGGGTCCCACATGGAGCCCAAAAACAGGGTGGTGTAGATGGTGGGAATGGCCACAATGGCCACCATCACCACCAACAACAGCGGATTGTGAAGCAGTCGTTTCCATTCTTGTCGTTTCAACGTCGAACCCTTCCTTCCAGGTTTTGTAGACACCTTGTCTATCAATCATCTCGGTGTTGTGTTTTTTTACGTGGAGCATTATACTGGAGGGGACAGGACAACGCAACCAACAATCTGTCGTCGCTTTGTCCACTAATCGACACAGTGATGATAGATTGTCCATTGTTCAAAAAACCTTTACAAAGTGGGGGAAGGGGTATGGAGCGAAAACCAGACCGCCGGGTGCGGCGCACCCGGGCTCTGCTGCGCCAGGGGCTGGCCCAGCTGATGGGGGAGAAGAGCGTCAACGAGGTGACGGTCACCGAGCTGGTGGAGCTGGTGGACATCAACCGTTCCACCTTCTACCTCCACTACCGGGACATTCCCCACATGCTGGAATGCGTGGAACAGGAACTGTATGACGAGATCTTCCACGCCATGGAGTCCACCTTCACCGGGCGGTTCGAGGGGAGCAATCTGGACTTTTTGGAGGATGTCTTTGCCATTCTCTTTGCCAACCGGGACATCTGCGCCGCTCTGCTGGGCCCTCGGGGGGACATTGGCTTTCTCCACCGCATTGAGGAAATGCTCTCCCAATACATTCTCACCCCCTTGCAGCGCACCCAGCCGGATGTGGCCTACCGCTACACCTTCTGCGTGGCAGGGGGCATGGGCCTCATCAAGGACTGGCTGTCCCGGGGCTGCCCCGAGTCCCCCCAGGACATGGCAGAACGCACCGCCGCCCTCATTGCCGGGGTGACACATCGGGGATGACCGAAAAGGGGCTGTTGCAAAACCACAATTTTGCAACAGCCCCTTTGTGTCAAATGTGTCAATGTTCTTAGCGTTTGTCCAGCAATGCTTGGATGTCTTCGGTTGACCCGGATGGGATACGTTTGTATGTCGAAGCGTTGTTGATGTCAGAGGAGACAATCACCCCAGCCGCTGTTTTCCAGACATACACATACACACCCTGCTCACTACCCCGTTCGGATATGGAGAGGACCGCATCTGCCGCCGTCTCCATAGCCTGCTCCTGTTCGGCAGGACTGGCTTGAATGAGGGCGAGCAGAACGGTATGGACATCATCCTTCCCCAGGGGGGGAGAGTTGGTAAAATCCATACTGCCTGTATGGGAAACAGTACCAATGCGCACGTCAGTATCTGGAATATTCAATCGGTAAATGAGGTACCCGTTGCATGCAATGAGCAGAATAATACATATACCTATTAAAATATTTCTTGAATATTTCATAGAAATTCACCCTATTTCAACTCAATCCACTCATGATCCAGCGAGTACTGCGGATCATTCCGGTAAAAGGTATATTTGTACTCAGGTCCTTGATAAACATCAATTACATAGTTTTTGACAAATTTGAATCGATATCTTCCAGATTCTTTTGGAACAAGCGCTCCATATCCACTCCCGGATGTAGCGACTCTCCCCGTTTCAGCGTATAGAGTAATTATTTTCCCGTTAACAGTTATTGAAAATTTGTCACTCTTGCCACCCGACTCAAAAAAGAACACAAAGGCACCACTACCACCTACATATCCCATCGATGGTTGGCCTGTTGGCTCAGTTTTTACTTCCTTATATGTGGTGTACCTCCCTCGTGTAACAGTACGCTCTCCATAAAAATCTCGTGTAGTAATGCCAGGATAGGTAGTTCCTACTTTGTCTGGGTCTACAAAGGGTTCGCTTACAACAGAATCTTCCTGGAAGACTGGATTACTGTCTGAAGATGCAAAGGCGGGAGCTGATATACTCATTAAAATGAAAAAGGATAAAAACATACAAAATACTTTCTTCACAGTCAAACCATTCCTTTCTGTCACTTCACTTGGTTGTATACTAACTAATCTTAAGCAGTGTAAAAACCATGGGACTCGCCTCCTCTTTCTATAGGATTTGTGCTATCTGTAATATATACGTCTACACAAAACTAAAAGGTGACATCAAAACAGAAACTGGACCAGAAAATTTTTCTGGTCCAGTTTTAAAATAACTGAATCTACTTAGGTGCTTTTACGGTCTGAGTTCTAACCAATCTTGTATCATAGTCGCTGGCTGTGCCTGCACATAAAGTGACCTTTGCATAGTAGGACATTCCAGGAACACCCTTATATGTATATGTTAATCCATGGGTGAAGCTACTTTTGGAGGCCAATAATCCGTTGAATGTAGTTCCCTGTATGGTGGTTATGTGTGTGCCATCGGATTGGTAAATTTCAATTTTTAACACACCAATTTTGGAAACAGCGCTATTCCCTCTGATCGCACATTCAATATCAACCTGGCCACGGTTTTCACCGGGATGTGCGTAAACAGAATATCCTCTGATATAATCACTGGCACGAGTCTGGGCGTGGGCTTGTGTTCCTGCTATAAAAATCAGCGCAACAGACACAAGCAGCGTAAAAACCAAGTTCCATCGCCTCACTTCACTGTCCTCCTTCTGCAGATTCGTAGATTTTCATTGCCATGTCCTGGGGGATCTCGCCGGAAATAGAGTAAACCACGTTCTGGTGCTGGTATACTGAATTTCTATGTCCACGATTTTCGTAAAAGTAAACTGTCCCTCCGCTGGACAGCTTCCGCTCCTGAACAGGGGTATTGTCCTTCTCAAAGGTCATATACTGCATCTGCTCCAGGTTGTCATAGACATCCACACATAAATAGAATGCGGGCATGTCATCCCCCCAAAACGAGATTTCAACCGTGGACCAATCTTGAAACTTGTTAGTTTGTATCTCATCTGTGATATACCCATCAGGAATCCAGCTGGGAAGATAGTCTGTCAGCTCGAACCCCTCCAGCTCCTCTTGCCCGTCCATCCAGCTGGAGGAGGGGCCGTCCCCCTGGTAGCTGAAGTGGAAGGTCTCGTCCGACCACCGGACGATCACGCCCCACAGGTCCACCCCAGTGGCTTGCGCCGCCAGCAGGGTAGCAAACAGGATGGAGATAACAGCGACCACCAGGCCCAAACGGCGTATGCCCCGCAGCCGGGGTTTGCGGCAGGGCGTCTGGGCGGGCTGCGCTGCCTCGTCTTCCTCCCAATCATAGAGGGAGGCGGGGTCATTCTCCGGCAAATAGAGGTCGCGGAACGCCTCCAACTTCTCCCGGGCGGTCTCCTCCCGCCGGGGGTCAACCCCCTTCCTGCGCTCCAGTACCTCCAGAATATACAGAATCGTCTCGGGGTCCATGGCGTCCTCCTCGGGGCAGTCCAGGTCTGTCCTGAGCAGCTTTTCAAGCTGCCCTGTGGACATAGTGTCAAAGCAACGGTAATCTGGATTCCGTGCGGTTTTGGAATCGCCCATGGTCATGACCCCCTTTCATTTATCCTACGTTCGGATGGGACGGAAAGGTGACCGCTTCCGCCCATTTCTTCAAAATATTTTTTCAGCCGTTTCCTGGCCCGCTCCAGCCGCTTTTTGCAGGCCGGAATGGTAACACCCCGGCTCTGCGCCAGTTCCTTCACCGTCCGCTGTTCCAGGGCAAACTCGCAGAGCAGTTGATAGTCGGGGTCTTCCCGCAGGTCGCCGTATTCCACATCCAACTTGTGCTCATCTCTGACCACTGCCTCCACCTGCGGAGCGGCGGAGAGCTGGGCCACCAAGTTGGCCATCCGGGCCCGGGTCCTCCGAATGTTGAGAATTTCCCCCTTGAGGGTATTCATGATCCACCCCCGCACATTGGGGGATGCGGCTGCCTGGTCGTACTTGACCCAGAAAATACGGAAGGTGTCCTGCACCGCCTCCTCCGCCAGGTCCAGGTTTCCCTCTAGGCCTCGTGCGGCGTAGCCCAGAAGTTTATGGTAAAGCTCCAAATAGAGGGCTTCAAAGTGCGCCTCTCGTTCCACGACCCCATCACCAACCTCTCTCTTTGACGGTCTCTTTTTTGATGATCATACCACAGATGACAGACATTGTCACGGCGGGTTTCTATACCCGGCGTTCCTAGCGGGTATCTGCCCTGTGGCATAAAAACACCCGGAAAATTGTATCATTTCCCGGGTGTTTTGGCATTGCAATAGATTATTCGCCCAGCACAGCGGCGCAGCGTGCGCACAGCTGGTTGTGGCCGTGATCGGTGCCGATGCTGGTGTCGTGGTTCCAGCAGCGGGGGCACTTGGCACCCTCGGCCAGGGAGACGGCCACGGTGAGGCCCTCAAACTCCTCGCCCTGGTAGCCCTGGCCTTCGCCCTGGGCCACGGTGACCTGGGAGACGATGCACAGGGTGGCCAGATCGGCCTCGGAGAGGTTCATGGCCTGGAACTGCTCCCAAGCGGGGGCGGTGAAGGAGAGGGACAGAGCGGCGTCGGTGCTCTTCTTGATGCCCTGCTCGCTGCGTGCCAGCTCCAGGGCTTTGTTCACGTCGTCCCGCAGGGCGATGATGCGGTTCCACTTCTCGTCCTCGGCCTCGCTCATGGCGTAGGCGGGGTTCACCGCGGGGATGTCGTTAAAGAGCACGCACTCGGTGTCGTCGGTGGAGGCGTGGGGCATGGCACACCAGATCTCCTGGCTGGTAAAGGCCAGAATGGGGGCCAGCAGCCGGGTCATCCCGTCCACGATGATGTAGAGGGCGGTCTGAGCGGAGCGGCGGCCCGCCTCATCCCCACAGTACAGGCGGTCCTTGATGATATCCAGGTAGAAGTTGGACATCTCCACCACGCAGAAGTTGTAGATGGCACGGTAGGCGGCGTGGAACTCGTAGCGCTCATAGGCCCCGCGGCAGGCCCCCACCAGGTTGTTGAACTGGTGCACGGCCCAGCGGTCCAGCTCCATCATGTCGGCCACGGCCACAGGGGCGTTGGGGTCGAAGCCGGCCAGGTTGCCCAGCATGTAGCGGGCGGTGTTGCGGATCTTCAGGTAGGCCTGGGAGAGCTGCTTCAAAATCTCGGGGGAGATGCGCATGTCCTGGGTGTAGTCAGCGGAGGCCACCCACAGACGCAGCATGTCGGCGCCGTAGTCCTTGATGACCTCGTCGGGGGACACGGCATTGCCCAGAGACTTGTGCATGGCCTTGCCCTCGCCGTCCACGGTCCAGCCGTGGGTGATGATCTGCTTGTAGGGGGCCACGCCCTTGGCGGCAATGGAGGTGAGCATGGAGGACTGGAACCAACCACGGTACTGGTCGCCGCCCTCCAGGTACACGTCGGCGGGGAAGGCCAGGTCGTCCCGCTCATCCAGCACAGCGGCGTGGGTGGAGCCGGAGTCGAACCACACGTCCATGATGTCGGACTCCTTGGAGAAGTGGACGCCGCCGCAGTGGGGGCACTTCAGGCCCAGACCCTCCACCAGCTCGTCGGCGGTCTTCTCAAACCAGACATTGGACCCGTGCTCCCGGAACAGCTCGGAGACACGCTGGATGGTCTCGGGAGTGACAATGTCGGCCCCGCACTGGTCGCAGTAGAAGATGGGGATGGGCACGCCCCACTTGCGCTGACGGGAGATGCACCAGTCGTTGCGCTCGCTGATCATGGAGGTCATGCGGTCCTTGCCCCAGGAGGGGTGCCAGGAGATGTTGTCGCAGCTGGCCACAGCGGTGTCCTTGATGGCGTCCACGGAGCAGAACCACTGCTCGGTGGCACGGTAGATGATGGGGTTCTTGCAGCGCCAGCAGTGGGGGTAGGAGTGGACGATGTTCTCCTTGGCCAGCAGGAAGCCCTCGGCCTCCAAGTCAGCCACCACCAGGTCGTTGCCCTTGGCGTAGAACTGGCCGTTGTACCGCTCGTCGGTCATGACACCCTTGGCGTTGACGGGCACGGGGGTGCCGATGTGGGTCTTGCCGGCATCGTCGTAGGCCTTGCAGATGTTAAAGTCGTCGGCGCCGAAGCCGGGGGCGGTGTGGACGCAGCCGGTACCGGCATCCAGGGTGACGTGGTCGCCGCAGAGGATGACGCTTTCCCGGTCGAACAGGGGGTGCTTGGCGGTCATCAGCTCGAAGTCGCTGCCTTTGAAGGTGGCCAGCACGGTGCAGGCGGCCCGATCCAGGCCAGCGGCCTTGCACACGGACTCCACCAGGCCCTCAGCCAGGATATACACCTCACCGTTGGGAGCCTGCAGCAGCACATAGTCAAAGACCGGGTTGACGGAAATGGCGTAGTTGCCGGGGATGGTCCAGGGGGTGGTGGTCCAGATGACGAAGTAGGTCTTGCTGAGGTCGGTGACCGAAGCCAGCTTGCCCTGGTCGTCCTTCACGGGGAACTTCACGAAGATGGTGGTGCAGGGGTCGTCGGCGTACTCGATCTCGGCCTCGGCCAGAGCGGTCTGGTCGTGGGGGCACCAGTACACGGGCTTCATGCCCTTGTAGATGTAGCCCTTCTCGGCCATCTTGCCGAAGATCTCCACCTGCTTGGCCTCAAACTCGGGCTTGAGGGTGAGGTAGGGGTTCTCCCAGTCGCCGATGACGCCCAGGCGCTGGAACTCGCTGCGCTGGATGTCCACGAAGTTCAGGGCGAAGTCCCGGCACTTGTCCCGGAACTCGGAGTCGGTGAGCTCGTCCCGCTTGATCTTCTTGTCCTTCAAAATGGCGGACTCGATGGGCAGGCCGTGGGTGTCCCAGCCGGGGACATAGGGGGCCTGGAAGCCGGTCATGTTCTTGTAGCGGATGATGATGTCCTTGAGGATCTTGTTCAGGGCGGTGCCGATGTGGATGTGGCCGTTGGCGTAGGGAGGGCCGTCGTGGAGGACAAACTTGGGCTTGCCCTCGTTCTTCTTCATCAGCTTGTGATAGGTCTCCACCTCCCACTTGCCGTTGAGCAGCTCAGGCTCCCGCTTGGGAAGGCCCGCCCGCATGGGGAAGTCGGTCTGGGGGAGGTGTACGGTCTTGTTGTAATCCATGGTGGGATTCCTCCTGTGTTTGAGTTTTTGGGGACAAAAAAAGCCTTTGCCCCTCTTGAAATGAGAGACAAAGGTAAAAACCTCTGCGGTACCACTCTCGTTGCCTGTGCCTGCGCACAGACCCCTCGATGGGTCACAATAACGGAGACCAATCCGGCAAAGCCTACTAAGGCGCACCTTGCGCCCGTTGGGTTTGCAGCTCCCAGGTGATATTCCCCAAAGCCCGGTCCCGCCGCTGTTCCACCATACCAGCGGCTCTCTGGTGGGGGGTGAGTTGGGTACTCGTCCTGTTCCACGCATTTAACCTCTATATCTTATCCAGTTGGTGGGGGTTTGTCAACTGTTTTTCAGGCAAAATCCAGCTTGACAGACCTCTTCCCCCGGGGTATACTCGAAGATAGAAAAGGGGTGCCACCGGTGACGGCTGTCCCCCTCTGGGTTTACTTGGAAGTAACCGCGTGCTGGGGAGCGAGGCGGTTACTTCTTTTTATTGTCCAAAAACAGGGCAACGACACACACAACAAACGTGGCAAAGGCGAATAAATCCGTATATGTCACATAGTTCATGGTGCTCACCCCCCTTTCCAGGAGGGCCAAGAAGCACCCTCCTCATGTATCCGCAAGGGTAGGTGAGGAGGACAACCGCCAACCGTATGGTGGCACCTGGCTTGTATCATATACAAAAAGCGGAGAACTTGCAACCTCATTCGGCAAGTTCTCCGCTTTTTTGTTTATCTTCTGGCCTCGTAGGCAAACCAGCCCTTCCGCTCCAGCTTGCGGGTGATCCGCCAGCCGTTTTGCTCCAGGGCCTGGGCCACTTCCTCTGCCCGCTCATCAATGATGCCCGAGCACAGGAACACCCCGTCGGGGGTCAAAAAGCGATGGGCCACGGCGGACAGGGGGATGATGATATCCGCCACAATGTTGGCCAGCACCACTTGGTTCTGCCCCGGGCGCAGCTGGTCGCCGAACTTCTGGTCTGAGAGCACATTGCCCGCCAGCACGGTGAGGCGGTCCTTGCCAATGCCGTTCATGGCGGCGTTTTCATAGGCCACGTCCACCGCCTTGGGGTCGATGTCCACCCCCACGGCGTGCTCTGCCCCCAGTCCCAGGGCGGCAATGGCCAGAATGCCGGAGCCGCAGCCCAGGTCCAGCAGCTTCTCGCCGCCGTGGATGTGCTGCTCCATCAGCTCCAGGCACAGCTGGGTGGTGGGGTGGGAGCCGGTGCCGAAGGTGAGGCCGGGGTTGAGGTACAAAGGCACTCGCCCGTCGGGGATGGGCTGGCCCTTCATCCACTCGGGGACGATGTACACCCGCTGTCCCACGGAGATGGGCTGATAATACTTCTGCCAGGAGGTGGCCCAGTCCTCTTCCCGCAGGGAGACGGTCTGGGGCTCGTACTGCTCCAGGCCCCGGAGGGCGGCTCTCATCTGTGCCTCGCCCTCTTCATTGTCCGGCACGTAAAACTTCACCCGGCTGGCCCCCTTCATACGGTTGGCCAGATCCTCGTCCACATAGTCCCAATACTGGCGGTTTTGCTCCAAAAACTTGAGAAATTCTCCCTCTTCCTCCACCACCAGCCCGGTCATACCGTTATTGGTGAGGGTGTCGCACACCCGGTCGATGACCTTGGCGGGGACAGGGAGGGTCACTTCCAACCAACGCTCGCTCATCCTGCGTTCTCTCCTTTGCTGCGTAGTTCCCGCAAGGTCACGTCATAGGCCTCCTGCTGGTGGGGGAGCACCGGCAGGGTCTGGGGCACTTCTGCCCCCGCACAGGTCAGCACCCGCCGCAGCACCTCGTGGGCCAGGGCAGGGTTCTTCACCAGCACCGGGCCGGTGAGGTGGGTGGCCATCAGATTTCCGCTGAGGTACCCCTCAGGGCCACGCTGACAGTCGTTGCCGAAGCCCATTTCCAAGCTCTCAAACATGGGGGTGGACACCCCGGCGGTGAGAGAGCACTTGTTCATAAAGCCCACCACCGGGGAGTAGCCCGGCGGGGTGTTGGCAATCACGTCGTGGGGGGTGCGCTGGCGGGTCTCAATGGTGGTGAACTCGGTGAGACCCAGGCCTTCCCATACCTTGCCCTGGGTGTCGGTGATGGACTGGCCCAGCACCTCCATGGCGTTTCCGGTAAACAGCACCACAGCCCCTCGGTCCAGGGCCCCTTTCAGCCCATCCACCTGGGGGCGCAGCACCTCCAAGGCAAACTTCTGGGCCTGCTCGGTGCCGCAGCCCATGTAGATGAGGTGAGCCTTCGAGAGGTCGGGGGCCTCCCCGGCCACGATTTCCACCGCATGGCCCAGCTCCTGGGCCATGCGCTGCAACATCACCAGGTTGGCGTACTCCCCATACAGGCTCATGCGCTGGGGACACAGATGCACAAATTGTAGTTTCATCTCTCTCACCCCTTACTTGTCTTCCAGCTCCACCCGGTCCAACACCTTGTCCCGGTCGGAGAAGCAGGTGACCACGTACAAGTCCTCGTCCCCGCTGCCCTCCAAAAACTCCACCGCCTGGGGGATGCTGGCCGACAGCACCAGCTTGTCCTGAGGTACCGAGGAACACTCAAAGCGCAGGGCCAAGTCGTGGACGTAGCGGCCAGAGAGCACCACCCGCTGGACGTGTGGGGCAGAGAGCAGGTCGAAGTCAATGTCCCACAGCCAGCTGGTCTCTCCGGTGAAATATTTGCGGGAGATGGAGTCCACCACCACCAGCACAGAGCAAGGGGTGCCCAGGTCCCGGATGTAGCGCAGGTTGGTGTCGTAGGCCACGGAATTTTCGTGCTTGCTGGTGAGCAAGGTGCCCTTGTGGTGGCCCAGGGTGAAGCGCACCATGCGGCCGTTTTTCAAAATGTAGTTGTTGATGACCCCGGCGGCGGTGTGCTTGTCCACCCCGATCATGCGGCAGGCAGACCAGGCGGCCAGGATGTTATACACGTTGTAGATGGAGCGGAAGGCCAGCTGAATGGGGGTGTCCCCGTCCAGCACCAGCTGTCCCGCCTCCAGGTCCAGGCCCGTCACCGCAAAGTCCGGGTGGGGCCGATGGTGGCCGCACTGGGTGCAGTGGTAGTGGCCAATGTGGTTGTAGTGGTACAGCTCGTACTCCATGGGCGCGCCGCAGGCAGGGCAAAAGGCCCCGTCATGGTACATGCCGTGGTGCTCCTTCGTGGCCCCGGGCCAGGCCTCCAGCCCGAACCACTTCACCGGGTTGCCCTGGTGGGCAAAGCAGGCCACCAGGGGATCGTCGGCGTTGAGCACCAGGGTGGTGGAGGGGTGAATGGCGGGAAGGATGGCGTCATACACCCACTGGGGGTGTCCGTTGCGGGTGAGCTGGTCCCGGTACAGGTTGGTGATGACAAAGTGGGTGGGGTGGAACCAGTGGAAGGTGTGGCGGGCGTACCGCTCGTCGCTCTCTAAGAGGAGCACGTCCCCCCGCACCTGGCCCCGCAGATCGCACTGGGACAGGATGAGGGTGGTGACACCCTCAATCTGGTTGGAGCCCTCGGCGTTGTACACCACGTTCTTCCCCGCGGCCTTCAAAATGGCGGCAATCATCTCCACCGTGGAGGTCTTGCCGTTGGAGCCGGTGACGGCGATGACGTAGGGGGGCAGCTTCACCCGGCCCAGCACATCGGGGCACACCTTCAGGGCAAATTGTCCGGGTAGGGAGGAGCCCCGGCCCAGCATCTTGCCCACCACGCGCATGAGTTTACACAGAATGATGGCTAAAAATCGTCTCATGGTACCAGCCTCTTTTCTCAGTTTGACGGGTTATGGCCCCGGTCCAGCCAAATCATCAAAGCGGTCAGATCCGCCGGGCTCACGCCGCTGATACGCCCCGCCTGGCCCAGGTTCAAGGGCTGAATCTGGCTCAGCTTCTGCCGGGCCTCCAGGCGCAGGCCCTGAATGGCGTTGTAGTCGGTGTCGGCGGGGATGGCCCGGCGTTCCAGCTTGGCCATGTCGGCCACCTGCCGCTTCTGCCGCTCAATATATCCCTGATACTTCACCGAGATTTCCACTTGCTGTGCAATTTCTGTGGAAATCTCGGGCCGCTCCGGGTCGAAGGGGGTGAGGTCGGTGTACGTCACCCGTGGACGGCGGAGCAAATCCGCCAACCGGGCCCCGTGGGGACAGGGGGGCTCGCCCCGGGTGGAGAGCATGTCATCCAGCTGGGGCGAGGGGGCGGCTCCGGTGTGCTCCAGCCGCTTGGCCTCCCGCTCCACCGCCTTGTATTTTTCCTCCACTTGCCGCATCCGCGCCTCGCTCACCAGTCCCACCCGATAGCCCAAGTGGCACAGCCGCTGGTCGGCGTTGTCCTGGCGGTGAATGAGGCGGTACTCCGTGCGGGAGGTCATCATGCGGTAGGGCTCCTCGGTGCCCTTGGTGACCAGGTCGTCAATCAAAACCCCGATGTACCCGTCTCCCCGGGAGAGGATGAGGGGCGGCTCCCCCTTCAGCTTCAAGGCGGCGTTGATGCCGGCTATCAGGCCCTGGGCGGCGGCCTCCTCGTAGCCGGAAGAGCCGTTGAACTGGCCCGCACCATAGAGGCCCGGCACTCCCTTAAACTCCAGGGTGGGCAGCAGCTGGGTGGGGTCCACGCAGTCGTACTCGATGGCGTAGGCGGGGCGGGTCATCTCCGCTTGTTCCAGCCCCGGGATGGTGTGGAGCATTTGGACCTGCACCTGTTCGGGCAGGGAGGAGGAAAAGCCCTGGATGTACAGCTCCTCGGTGTTGAGGCCCATGGGCTCAATGAACAGCTGATGACGGGTTTTCTCGGGGAATCGCTCCACTTTGGTCTCAATGGAGGGACAATAGCGGGGGCCTACCCCCTCGATGGTGCCGTCGAACAGGGGGGATTGGTCCCAGTTTTGACGGATGATGTCGTGGGTGTGCTCATTGGTGTAGGTGAGGTAGCACACTACCTGGTTGCGGGGCGGCTCCTTTGTGGTGAAGGAGAAGGGCACCACTTCCTGGTCCCCCTCTTGCAGCTCCATGGGGGAAAAGTCCACGCTGCGGCGGTGGACCCGGGGGGGCGTGCCCGTCTTAAAGCGGCGCAGGCGCAGGCCCAGCCGCTCCAGGCAGCTGGACAGGGACCCAGCCGCCGCCATGCCGTCGGGGCCGGAGTCCCGCACCACGGGGCCCACAATGGTGCGCCCCTTCAAATAGGTGCCGCTGGCGATGATGGCGGCTTTCACCGCATAGGTGGCCCCGGTCTCGGTGACCACGGCTCGCACCGCACCGCTCTCGTCGGTGAGAATGTCCACAATTTCCCCCTGCTTCACCCACAGATTGGGCTGGCGCTCCAGGGTGTGCTTGCACACCTCCTGGTACCGTCTCCGGTCGGCCTGGGCCCGCAAAGACCACACGGCGGGGCCTTTGCCCCGGTTGAGCATCCGGTACTGGATGCAGGCGGCATCGGCAGCTTTGGCCATCTCGCCCCCCAGAGCGTCAATTTCCCGCACCAGGTGGCCCTTGCCCGTTCCCCCAATGGCGGGGTTGCAGGGCATGTTGCCCACGGCATCCAGGTTGATGGTGAAGCACAGGGTGCGAAGGCCCAGCCGGGCCCCGGCCAGGGCCGCCTCAACACCGGCGTGGCCCGCCCCAATGACTGCAATATCAAATTGTCCTGCTTGATAGGGCATAAAAAACAAGTCCTTTTGTGTCTATATTTATTCCGCAGAAAAGGCTCCCCTGTGTAAGGGGAGCTGTCAGCCGTGAGGCTGACTGAGGGGTTGACTTCGACCAGCCCGCAGACAATCCCTCCGTCACGGCTTACGCCGTGCCACCTCCCTTTACACAAGGGAGGCTTTTTTATCTTCCCACCAACTCTAACACCGAAATCTCCGGCCGATTAAACATGCGGAATCCCGGAATGGGGGTGGTGTTGTTGCCCACCCCACGGGTGGCGTACAGGGTGCTCTCCCCCAGGGTGTACACCCCGGCGGTCCAGGTGGGGAAGAAGTCTCCCCCCGAGCCAAACACCCCGTCAGTGAAGGGCAGACGGATGAGGCCGCCGTGGGCGTGGCCGGACAGCACCAGCTGGTAGCCACAGGCGGCATACTGGTCAAAATAGTTGTTGCGGTGGGCCAGGAGGATGGTACACAGCCCCGGATGGGCCTCCACAATCTCCTCATGCAGCTCTCGAGGGGTCTTCTGGTCGGCGTAGCCGTTGGCGTCGTCCACCCCGGCCAGAATGAGCTCATCCCCGCCCCGCTCCAACACCACATACTGGTTGGACAGAACGGTCACCCCGTTCTCAGACAAAAGCGCCTTGGTTTGGCGGATATCCCCCACCGCCCACTCGTGATTTCCCGTGACAAAGTAGGTGGGGGCGATGGCGGACAGGCCACGGGCCAGGGCGGGGAGGATACCCCGCTGGCTGGCCTGGTCGATGATGTCCCCGGTGAGGGCGATGAGTTCCGGCTTTTGCGCTGCCACCTGCTCCAACAGCTTCCAGTGGTCCTCCCCGTACTGGTGGCCGTGGAGGTCGGAGAGGTGGACGATGCGCATGCCCTCAAACCCTTCCGGCAGCTGGGCCACAGGCACCTGGGTGTGGGTCACCTCCAGGCCCCAGAACTGCCAGTTTAAAAAGGCGGCTCCACCCAAAATGCACGCCGTGGCCCCCAGGGCCGCACCCAGGGTGCGCCATCGTTTAGTCTTCATCGTGGAGGTAATAGGGCCGCATGAGGCTCTTGTATTCGGTGGAGTCCTTCTGGCGGTTGGACTTCAGGGGAGCACCCATGGGACGGGGTTTGTCGTTGCCTCGGGAACGGCGGCGTTTTCCGGACAGAGAGGGGGGCAGAATGGAGCCCTTCTCTCCCTTGCTCTTTTTGCCCTCCTGGGCCTTGGCAGGCTGCTGGGCCTGGGCGGGCTTTTCCGCCTTGGGGGCCCGCTCCTGCTTGGGCTGCTTGGGCTCCTTGCGGGGCCTGCGCTCCCGCTGAGGCTTCTCGCTGCGGGGAGGCTGCGCGGGACGGCGGGGGGCCAGGAGCCGGGCGGTGGCGTCCAAAATGACATCCGAGTCCAGGGGGTTGGGCTTATAAAAGTCGGTTTTCGGCATGGCAGGCTGCTGGGGCATGGTGTCGGAAAGTCTGCCCTGGCGCACCCCACGCTTGGAGTGGTGGGGCTCCTGGGGAAGGGGGGCGGGCTGAGGTGTCGGCTCTGCCTTGGGCTTTTTCTCCTTGGCCTTCTTCTCACCCTTGGCCTTTTCCGGTTTGGAGGGCTTTTCGGCTTTGGGCTTTTCCTGCTTGGGGGCCTGTTCCGCCTTCTCTGCCTTCTGGGCCTGGGCCTCCTGCTGCCGCTGACGGCGGCGCTCCCGGGCGGCCTGACGGGCCTCGGCATCCTCGGCGTTGATGATGCGGCCGTTTTTGTCCCGCTTGGGGGCCTCCAGGTTGGTCATGGGGTAGGGGTGATCCTCCACCACAGGGATGGGACGGCCCAGCAGCTTCTCAATGGCCTTCAAGTCGGACTTCTCATCGAACTGGCAGAAGGACACGGCGGTGCCGGAGTGACCGGCCCGTCCGGTGCGGCCAATGCGGTGGACGTAGGTCTCGGGCACATCGGGGAGGTTGTAGTTGAATACCCAGGACAGCTCATCGATGTCGATACCCCGGGCGGCGATGTCGGTGGCCACCAGCACCCGCACACGCCCCGCCTTGAAGTCGTTCAGGGCCTGGACCCGGGCGGTCTGGCTCTTGTTGCCGTGGATGGCGGCGGCGGTAATGCCCTGGGCATTCAAGTCCCGGGCGATGCGGTTGGCCCCGTGCTTGGTGCGGGAAAACACCAGGGCGGCGGGAATGTTCCACGCCTGAATCAGGTGGCACAGCAGCTTGGTCTTGTTGTTCTTATCCACATAGAACAGCTTCTGGCCGATGACCTCCACCGGGGAGGACACCGGATCCACCTCCACCCGGGCGTAGTCGTGGAGCAGGGCATTGACCAGCTCCATCACCTCGGGGGGCATGGTGGCGGAAAAGAACAGGGTCTGCTTTTGCTTGGGCAGCAGCTTGAGCACCCGACGCACGTCGTGGATGAAGCCCATGTCCAGCATCCGGTCGGCCTCGTCCAGCACAAAAATCTCGATGTGGCTCAAATCCAGAAGCCCCTGGCCGTGGAGGTCCAGCAGGCGGCCCGGCGTGGCCACCAGGATATCCAGGCCCTTTTTGATTTTATCCACCTGGGGCTGCTGGCCCACGCCGCCGAAGATGACGGCGCTCTTCAGAGACAGGTGCTTGCCGTAGGCCACCATGGAGTCCTGAATTTGCAGGGCCAGCTCCCGGGTGGGGGTGAGGATCAGGGCCCGAATCACCCGGGGATTGGGGACTTTCTTGGACAAGCGCTGCAAAATGGGGGTGGAAAACGCGCAGGTCTTGCCGGTGCCCGTCTGGGCGCAGCCCAGCACGTCCCGTCCTGCCAGGGCGGGGGGAATGGCCCCTTGCTGGATGGGAGTGGGGGCGGTATACTCCTGCTCTGCCAGGGCCTTCAAAATGGGGTCCATAAGACCCAGTTGTTTGAAATTCATGGTATCGTTCCTTTACTGATATTGGGTCAAAGCCTGTTGCACGGCTTCCACCGTCTCCGCCAGGCTCTGGTTATGCACGGGGACGGTGAGATGGGCGCAGGTTTCATAGAGAGGGGTGCGGTAGTGGTAGACGTCGGCCAGGGTCTGGCCGGGCTGGAGGGCAATGCCCCGGGTGGCCATGTTGTGGATGCGCCCTTCCAATTCCTCCAGGGTCAGCTGTAAATACACCACCGTGCCCAACTTGCGCATGTGTTCGATGGCCCGCTGGCGGCAGATGCAGCTGCCGCCGGGGGCAATGACGGTGTGGTGGCACTGTACCGAGGCGATGGCGTCCGCCTCCGCCTCCAAAAACCAGTCCACACCATGGGTGTCCAACAGCTCTTGCAGCAGCGCCCCCTGCTGCTGCTGAAGGAGCAGATCCACGTCCAGAAAGTCGTAGCCCAGGGCCTTGGCCAGCACTACGCCCACGCTGCTCTTGCCCGAGCCGGGCATACCAATCAAAATGATGTTGTCCATCCCAGTCACATCCCATACGCATCCCATTCCATCGTGGGGAATGGGCGATATTTTCCCATGATAAGACAGAATATTATATCAGATTCCACACCGAAAAGGCAAGGGGGAGCAGGGTGTCACCCCCGCACTTCTTCACGCTTCCCTGGCACAATCGCCCCACCCTGGCAGGGTGGTCGCTCCGCTGGGCCCAATTTCTCCCCGATGAGAAATTGGGGAAAGAATCGCCAAAGGAGGGGCCTTCCCCCTCCTTGTGGAATCCACCCCGCTCATCTAGGAGGGCAGGAGTTGCTTCCCAAACCGGGCCGAAGGGAATTTGCCATACCAGGAGGAAAATAGGCTCTCTTTTTCTCTGTCGCTGCTGGGGTGGTGCGCCGTTGGCCTGGTTTCGGCCCTACCTGTGGCGCACCCCGGCCGACGGCGGCCGGGCGAAGGCCGCTCCGCCCAGACCTGAGGCCCTGGTGAAAGGAGTGGAAGCTCTCAGCGGAGTAGAAACTGCCCAAAGATGCGCCCAGCTATCCAATCCGCCCCACCGGGTCCAGGGCTGACTTGGGCCTGAACCGGTAAAAAACAAAAAAATCCTGGGGATTCCAAAGGGATCTCCCTTTGGTGGGTCTTTGGTGACTTTCTGCCCATCAGAAAGTCACCCTGCGGAGCTAAAAACAAGCTTTCGATCCTACACCAGAACCATCGGTGATCAGCACCGAAAAGCGGAACAAGACCGGGAGCCACCCACGGCTCCCGGTCTCATGTTATTCTTCACTTTGCTCTGCCAAAATATAAATGGGTCGTTTTTTGGTCTCCAAATAGGTTTTGGCCAGGTATTGGCCCATGATGCCCATGGTCAGCAGCTGGATGCCCCCCAAAAACAGGATGATACACACCATGCTGGGCCAGCCGTCCACCGGGTCGCCAAAGGCCAGGGTCTTGACCAGCACCACCACCAGGGCCGCCACTGCCACCAGACACACCAGCAGCCCCACCACCGAGGCGATGGCCAGGGGGACGGTGGAAAAGGCCACAATGCCCTCCAGGGAGTAGCGGAACAGCTTCCAGAAAGACCATTTGGTCTCGCCTGCCACCCGCTCCACGTTTTCATAGGGCAGCCAGTGGGTGCGGAACCCCACCCAGCCAAAAATGCCCTTGGAAAAGCGGTTATACTCCTTCATGGACAGGATGGCATCCACCATGGGGCGGCTCATGAGGCGGTAGTCCCGGGCGCCGTCCACAAGGTCCGCATCCGAGATCTTCCGCATCAGCTTGTAAAATATCCGGGCAAACAAGCTGCGGATGGGGGGCTCCCCCTTCCGGGACACCCGCCGGGTGGCCACCGAGTCATAGTCCCCGGTCTGGAGCATGTCATACATCTGGGGCAGCAGGGCCGGGGGGTCCTGCATGTCCGCATCCATGATGGCCACATAGTCCCCCCGGGCGTGCTCCATCCCGGCGTACATGGCCGCCTCCTTGCCGAAATTACGGGAAAAGGAGAGGTAGCGCACGTTTTGGTACTCCTTGGCATACTGCCGCAGCAGGGTGAGGGTGCTGTCCCGGGAGCCGTCATTGATCAGCAAGATCTCCAGCTCCACCTGCTTTGTGGCCATCTGGGCTGCCACCTGTTGAATTTCCTGGATGAAATAGGGCAGAGCCTGCTCCTCGTTGTAGCAGGGAACCACCACGGACACACACTTATCCACGTTTTCTTCTCCTACTGACCATCCAATAGCCTGCCAACAGCACCACACCCAAGCCGGTGAGAACCACTCCCACCTTCAGCCCGGGCACCTGATAGTGCATCTCCACCACGTTCTCCCCCTCTTCCAGGGGCACCACGTACATGCAGTCCCCCAGCAGCTGGGGCTCCACCGGCTCCCCATTCCGAGTGACGCTCCACCCCTTGTCGTAGGGAATGGAGATTTGCAGCAGCTCATCGGCCTTCTGGGCAGACGCCTCCACCCGGACAAAGCCGTTTTCCATCTGGCAGCTGGACACCGCTCCCTGGCGCAACTGCTGGGTCACCCGTCCCAGTTCCTCCAGGTCCAGAGCATAGAACTGGGCCTTTTCCGGGCGCATATGATCCATCTTGGTGCTCACCAGCTCCACCTGGGCCTCCTGGTCTCCACTCTGGGTGGGCACATACAGCACCGAGGGGGACAGCCAGCAGGAATAGTCGGTGACAAAGGTACCGTTGATGGACACCTGGGTGGTGCGCTGGAACTCCCAGGGGAGGTTGCAGTACACCCCATAGTCCCCTTGGGGCAGCTCCACGGTGTACACCCGCTGGCCCTCGGCCACATCCTGGGTGGTGTACTCCAGGGGGACATATACCTCTACTTCTTGGCCCAACAGCTGGCTGTACAGCTGATTTTGGTATTCAAAGGGGTTGGCGTCCGCCTGGGGCTGAGCTCCGCCGCCTTCAAAGACAAAGGCCATAGGCAGCGCATAGGGATTTTCGTAGACCTGCTTGCCATTCTGGGGCTCAATGTCCTCCCTCAGCTCCAGCCCGTGGATGTCATAGGGAGACAGGACGTATTTCACCCCCAGCAGGGCATCTGCTGCCACCATGGAGGTGTTGACAATGGACATGGTGGGGCCGTTTCCCCGGTATCCCATATGGTCCATAAACTGCCGGGGTGTCTCGTCAGGGGAGGAGGTATAGCCGGCGATGGACCAATAGCCAAAGGCCAGGGCATCGTTGTAGTTTGCCGTGAGCCCGTTGTCCTTCATGTGCCGGGTGGCGGTCTCGCTGATGCGGTACAGACCCCCATCCTGCTGCTGGATCTGGCTGATCTGCTGGGCCTGACCCTGGACGTAGCTCTGGTACTCCTCCACGTCCCTGGTGCAATAGCGTTTCATCTGGGCTTTGGCGTTATAGCCCAGCTCGGTGCCAAATACCAGCACCGCCAGCACCAGCGCCAACACCCGCACCCGGCGGGTTTTAGCCCCGTACCACACCGCCAAGGCCACGCCGCCCACACACAAAACCGCCACGGTGAGGTAGGTATACTTCAGGTTTTGGCCCTCACGCAGGTAAAACAGCATCACCAGCACAGCGCCCAGGCCCAGACTGATTTTCGCCACCGGCATGCTGGTCTGCTCATCCCCCCGGTGGTACAGGAAGAACCGGGCGGCCATGAATACCACCACAAACACACACACGTAGGAATAGCGGTACCAATAACTTCCCACATCCTTAAACAGGGAAAACACCGCATAGAAGGGGTTCCACAGCAGCAGCATCACGGTGAGCAGGAGCATCAGGGCGTATGCCACCCGCTTTTCCCAGGCAATTTTACGATACACCACGCAGCCCACGCACCCCACCAGGGCCAGGGACCCGCAGAACAGGGAGGGCTCGCCCAGGCTGGACACCGCTCCAATCACATTTTGCTGCAACACACTGGGGAACTGGCCCACAAACTGCCAGTCCAGCACACGGCTGAGCTCCAAAGAGCCCCGCAGTCCGTTTTGCAGCGCCTTGATGGTGGGCAGGAACACCACGCAGGACAGCAGCACGCCCACCCCCATGAGGAAGGCGTAGCGCACCGCACTCTCCAACGTGCGGCGCACCACCTCGTTCCAGGGCTTCTTGGGCTCCTCGTCCAGGTAGCGCACCACCGTCTCCCACACCCACCAGATGCAGGCGAAGATGCAGTTGATGGCTCCCACATACCAGTTGCACAAAATGGCGTATGCCGTCCACACCGCCAGGGACATGCCCCGCTCCCCTTGGGTGACCCGGTACACCCCCAGCAGCATCATGGGCAGGCAATACACCGCATCCAGCCACATGATGTTGCTGGACTGGGTCAGGGTGTAGTGGCACAGGCCATATCCCACCGCCAGCAGCACCAGCAGCACCGTCCGGCTGCGGTCCACGGGTTTTTCCTGGCCAAATCTGCGCCACAGGAAATAGCAGCAGGTGGTGGAGGCCAGAGCCAACTTCAGCGCCACCAGCAAGTCAAAAAAGCCGTGGAGCTGATCCTGTCCGAACAAGACGGACAACACATTGAGGGGAGAGAGCAGGTAGTAGGACAGCACCGCCATGCAGTTGCCGCCCAAGCCCTTGGCCATGGTATACCCAAAGCCGTCCTGTCCCGCCATCACGTTTTGGTAGTAGGCAAAAAAGTCCAGATACTGGATGTTTCCATCCATGCTGGCCAGGGACCTTCCCCCAAAGGGGGCATAACCTCCCATCACATACAGCAGCATCAGCACCCCAAAGGTGATGCCAAAGGCCGCCAGGCAGCTGAGCCAAATGGGTGAACGTTTTCCCAATCTCATATACGTGCTCCTTAATTCTGGTGTCTTTGTGTCAAATTGTGGGGTTATGAGTACTTTCCGTCCCCATCCCTCCAAGCTAGATCCTGTCCATTATATCGGCATCGTGTGGCGATTTCAATACCATTCCTCTGGTTTCCAGTTGAACCCGACATACTTTTCTGATATACTAAGCTGTAAAATTGTTTCCACAGGAGGACCACACACATGGCAGACAAGAAGGTGGTATTGGGGCTTTCCGGCGGGGTGGATTCCGCCGTGGCGGCCCAGCGGCTCATAGACCAGGGATATGAGGTCCATGGGCTGTATCTGGACATCGGCTTGGGCGGGGAACAATCCGCCCGGGACAATGCCGCCAAATTGGGCATCCCCCTCACCGTGCGCTCCATCCAGCAGGAGCTGGAGGAGCATGTGTGCACCCCCTTTGCCCAGGATTATCTCTCCGGCCGCACCCCCATCCCCTGCGCGCGGTGCAACCGGGCGGTGAAGTTCCCCGCACTTCTGGCCTTTGCCGACGAGATCGGCGCCCCGTATGTGGCCACCGGCCACTATGCCCGCCTTGGGGTGGGCACCGACGGCGGCCCCATTTTGCTGCGGGGAGCCTGTTCCAACGATCAATCCTATATGCTCTCCCGGCTCACCCGGGACACCCTGGCCCGCATTCTCTTCCCCCTGGGGGACGGCCCCAAGGACATGACCCGGCAGGAGGCCCAGGCGGCCCAGCTGCCGGCGGCCTCCCGCCCCGACTCCATGGAGATCTGCTTCATCCCCGACGACGACTACGCCGCCTGGCTGGACGCCCGGGGCGGTACACCCCCGCCGGGCAACTTCGTGGATGCCGCGGGCAACGTGCTGGGCACCCACAAGGGGTTCCACCACTACACCATCGGCCAAAGGCGCGGGCTGGGGGTGTCCTCCACCGGGCGGCTGTTTGTCACCGAGATCCGCCCCCAGACCAATGAGGTGGTGCTCTCCCACGGGGAGGGCCTTCACGCCTCCCTGGTGCACACCCAGGAGCTGAACTGGCTGGCGGAAGAGCCCCTCACCGGGCCCTTGCAGGTGGAGGTGCGGCTGCGCCACTCCCGCCACCAGGACCCCGCCACCCTGGTTCCCCTGGGGGATGGCCGGGTGGACATCCACATGGAGCGCCCCGCCCGAGCCCCCACCCCGGGGCAGCTGGCGGTGTTCTACCGGGGCGAGCAGGTGCTGGGAAGCGGGTGGATCGTATGAAGATTTCCCCCGTTTGCGGCAACACCTACGTCCTGGAGGGCCACGGCTTCATGGGGCTGTACCAGCTGGACCACCAGCGGTGCATCCTCATCGACGCCGGGGACATCACCGAGCGGCAGGAGCTGATGGACACCCTGGATGGGGCGGGCCTCACCCCGGTGGGGGTGATGAGCACCCACGTGCATTTGGACCACTCCATCAACAACGCCGCCCTGCGTGCCCGGTACGGCTGCCAAGTGGCGGTACCCGCCGGAGAGGTGGATACCTGCCGTACTCTTATGGGGCTGAAGGCCTATTTCTACACCTACTCCCCCCACATGATCCGGGACTACCAGGGGGACATGCTGTGTGACGTGGACACCCCCATCCCTTATGAGGATGGCACCTTCCACTTCTGCGGCGTGCCCTTCCACATCCTCCACACCCCCGGCCACTCCCCGGACCATGTGTGTATCACCACCCCCGACGGGGTGTGCTGCGTGGGGGATGCGGTATTTTCCAACGAAGGATTGCAGCTGAAGCTGCCCTACAGCCTGGATTCCGCCCAAATGATGGACAGCGCCCAGCGGCTGCGGGGCACTGGCCACGCCGCCTATGTGGTGGCCCACCGTGGAGTGCATACCCAGGTGGAGCCCCTCATTGACGCCACCTGTGCTCTCATCCAGGGCCGGGCTGACGAGGTGGCCGCCCTGGTGGACGCCCCCATGACCATGACCCAGCTGTGGCAGAAGGTCAACGCCCACCACACCCTGCGCTCCAGCCGGGTGCAGCAGGTGCCCCTCATGGAGCGCAACCTGCGGGGCCTGGTGGAGCTGCTCATTGACCAGGGAAAGCTGGGCTATGAGGCCCATGACGGCATGCTCTACATCACACCCAAGGAGGCGCTATGAAACCGGATTGTTTGGTTATCTGCGGCCCCACCGCCTCGGGGAAAACCGCCCTGGCGGTGGCTCTGGCCCAGCGTTTGAACGGGGAAGTGGTGTCGGCAGACTCCATGCAGGTGTACCGCACCATGGACATCGGCACCGCCAAGCCCACCCGTGAAGAAATGCAGGGGGTGCCCCACCACATGCTGGATGTGGCAGACCCCTGGGAGAACTACTCGGTGAGCCGGTATGTCACCGACGCCATCCCCGTCATGGACGACATTCTGGCCCGGGGCAAGCTGCCCATTGTGGCAGGGGGCACGGGTCTGTACATCGACCACCTGATGGCAGGGCGGCAGTTCGCCCCCTTTGACCCCCACGCCGCCCAGGTACGGCAGCGGCTGCAACAGCAGGCCCGGGAAGAGGGGCTGAAGCCGTTGCGGGAGCAACTGGCCCAGGTGGACCCGGACGCGGCAGCTCGGCTGCACCCCAACGACGAAAAGCGCATCATCCGGGCCCTGGAGGTGTACCTCACCACGGGAAAGACCATCACCCAGCACAATGCGGAGTCCCAGGCCATCCCCCCTCGGTACCACCCCCTCACCATCGGACTGGACTTTGAAGCGCGGCCCAATTTGTGGAAGCGCATCGACCAGCGGGTGGATGTGATGATGGAGCAGGGGCTGGAGGAGGAGGTGCGGCGGCTGTTGGAGCAGGGAATTCCCCCCACCTGCACCGCCATGCAGGCCATCGGCTACAAGGAGATTGTGGCCGCCTTGCAGCAGGGCCGCCCCGCACAGGAAGGAGCGGAAGAGGTGAAGCTGCGCTCCCGGCAGTATGCCAAGCGGCAGCTGACCTGGTTCCGCCGCAACCCCAACACCCACTGGATCCGTTGGGGAGAAACCCCCGATTTTTCCCAGGCTGTCAAGATTTCGACGGAATTCGTCCACGCCCATGGCTTACAATAACAGCACTCTGGGGCAGTTCTCTGCTCCAAAAAAGAAAAGGAGTGCATACATATGAGTTTTACCGCAGTTGCCGTGGGCAAGCAGCCCAATGTTCAGGACAGTTTTCTGTCCACCCTCCGCCGCACCGCCGCCCGAGTCACCGTGTTTTTAATCAACGGCTTCCAACTCCGGGGGGTGGTCACCGGGTTTGACCCCTATGTGGTAGTCCTGGTCAGCGACGGAAAGCAGCAAGTCATTTACAAACACGCCATTTCCACCATTACGCCGGAGAAAGCCGTGAATATGGAGGAATGACCCCAAGACTGGGGAACGTGTTTCCACAGAGAAAGAAGGTTCCCATGAAAGAGAGCACATTGGTCAATAAAGTCATCATCGGCGTCATCTGCGCCGCTGTGATCCTGTATTTCGCCGTCTATCTGGCCCTGGGCTTTCAGGACGACCTGGTCACCACCACCGCCTACTCCTATTCCGTGGACGTGGGTACCGAGGCCTCCGGGCTGCTGGTGCGCCAGGAGCAGGTGCTGCCCAACTCGGGCCAGTATGTGGACATCCTTCTGGACGAGGGAGAAAAGGTGTCCAAAGGCGGGGAAATCGCCCTGATTCACTCCAGTCAGGACTCGTTGAACACCCGGCAGACCATCCAGTCCCTGGAGGCGGAAATTGAGCAGCTGGAATACTCTCTGTCCACGGGCACCCAGACCACCAACTCCTCCCGGCTGGACGAAGAGGTGGTCAACTCCATGGTGGCCATCCGCTCTCTGGCCGCCGAAGGAGATCTGTCCACCCTGGAGGACTCGGCCCTGCATCTGCGCACCATGGTGTTCCAGCGGGACTACGTCTATGGCAACACCCAGGCCGCCAACCAGATTGAGAAGCTGATTCAGGACAAGAAGAAGGAGCTGGACTCCCTCAACGCCTCGCTCAGTCAGGTGTCTCAGACCATCACCGCCCCCACCTCGGGGTATTTCTCCGGAGAAGTGGACGGATTTGAGAGCCTGATCACCCCTGACATGCTCTCCTCCCTCACCATTTCCCAGCTCACCAGCCTACTCCAGCAGGAGCCTGCCACCGACCACAGCGCCCTGGGCAAGGTGGTCACCGATCCCACCTGGTACCTGGCCACCCTCATCGACCAGGAATCGGTGTCCGGTCTGTTGGAGGGAAAGACCTATAAAATTTCCTTCTCTCATGACTACTATGGCATGATTTCCATGAAACTGGAACGTCTGGTGTCGGAAAACGGCCAGACCATGGCCATTTTCTCCACCAACACCCATCTGTCCGACACCACCTTGCTGCGTCAGCAGACGGTGGACATCATCGCCCAGCAGATTGAGGGCATTCGTATCCCCCGCCAGGCCCTGCGCGTGATCACCAACACGGTCACCGACGAGGACGGCAACGAGAGCCAAGTCAACTCCTACGGCGTCTACACCGTGGTGGGCACCCAAGCCGAATGGCAGGAGGTGAAGGTGCTCCACAGCGACGATTCCTTCTATCTGGTGGAACCGGTGGATGAGACCGCCTCCTCCCGGCTGCGAGCCGGGGATGAGATCATCCTCAACTCCAACCACATCTCTGACGGGATGGTGGTGCGCTCATGAATATTTCCACAAATTTGACCCACGTTGTGGAAAACATTCGCCAGGCCGCCCGGGAAGCCGGGCGGAACCCGGCGGAGATCACCCTGGTGGCCGCCACCAAGACCCAGTCGGACGACATCATCCGGCAGGCCATTGCCGCCGGGGTGACGGTGTGCGGAGAGAATCGGGTGCAGGAGCTCACCGCCCACTGGGAGGCGGGGGCCTACGAAGGGGCCCAAGTCCACTTCATCGGCCACTTGCAGACCAACAAGGTGAAGTACCTCATGGGCAAAGTGGACCTCATCCACTCCGTGTCCTCGGACAAGCTGCTGCTGGAGATCGACAAGCAGGCGGGGAAGGCAGGACTGGTGCAGGATGTGCTGCTGGAGGTCAATTTGGCCCAGGAACCGTCCAAATCCGGCTTTTTTCTCCCCCAGGTTCTTCCTGCTGTCCAGCTGGCCGCCACCCTGGAGCATGTGCGGGTGCGGGGCCTGATGTGTATCCCCCCTGTGGCAACCTTTCCCCAGGAAAATTTACCGTTTTTTCATAAATTGAAGGCACTTGCTGTTGACATAAAAGAGGAAATGGGAGATAATAAGACAGATATGACGATTCTGTCCATGGGGATGAGCAACGATTACCCCGCCGCCATTGCCGCCGGCGCCACTCACGTCCGGGTGGGGACGGCGATTTTTGGACCTCGCAAGCCCATTTCCAACCCATTTTGATAATATACATAGAAGGGAGTTCTATCCATGAGTTTTCTGGACGAACTGAAGCGTCTGGCCCGTCCCTACGAGGACGAGGAGGACGATGATTACGAAGAGGATTTCGCCCCCGTCAACAACAACGCCGCCCCCACCGAGTCTACCCGCACCAGTGAGCCCGAGCGTCGCAACAACAAGGTGGTCAACATCCACACCACCACCCAGCTTCAGGTGGTGCTGGTCAAGCCCGAGCGCTTTGAAAACGCCTCGGAGATTGCCGACCATCTGCGGGAGAAGCGCACGGTTGTGCTCAATCTGGAGCAGACCGACAAGGTCATTGCCCGCCGCCTCATCGACTTCCTCTCCGGCGTGACCTACGCCAATGAGGGCACCATCAAGAAGGTGGCTCTGGCCACCTACATCATGACCCCCTACAACGTGGAGATCCTGGGTGACCTCATCGACGAGCTGGAAAACAACGGGTTGTACTTCTAAAGAAATAGACAACAAGGGGGATATGCACAATGATGACTCCGCAGGAGGTAGCCAGCCATGTCTTTGCCAAAGCAACCTTTGGCGGCTACAACATGACCATGGTGGATGAGTTCCTGGATCAGCTGACCGAGGACTACACCGCCCTTTACAACGACAACACCATCTTGAAGAACAAACTCAAGGTGCTTTCCGACTCCATTGAGGAGTACCGGGCCACCGACGTGGCCATGCGTAAGACCCTGCTGGCCGCCCAGCAGATGGCCGACAACATGGTCAGCGATGCGGAGAAGAAGAAGACCCAGATGGAGCGGGACGCCACCCAAGAGGCCGCTGCCCGGAAGTCTCAGCTGCAGGCTGAGATCGCCGCCGAGGAGTTCCGCCTCAAGCAGGCCCAGGAGGCCACCGCCGCCTACGTCAAGAAGCTCTACGCCCTCCACCAGGAGGAAATGGACTACCTCTCCCGCCTGGGACAGGTGGTGCCTCCCGAGCTGATGAAGGAGGAGGAGGAGCCTCAGGCTGTGGAGCCCGAGGTGGAGGAGCCCACCCAGGCCGTGGATGTGGCTGCCGTAGCTGCCGCCACCACCTCCAAGCCCGCCTACGACCCCGTGGACGACCTGGATCTGGACGCCACCCGCCGGTTTGAGGATTTGCAGTTCGGCAAGGACTATCAAATCAAGTGAGTGAGCCAGCCCCGTGAAACTTCGGTTTCACGGGGATTTTTTTGCTTTTTGGGGGCTGGTATCGTTTTGCCCGCCTGGCAACGGGGGGACGCTCCGCTGGCAGTTCCCACTCCTTCCGCCAGGGCCTCAGGTCTGGGGGTAGCGGCCTCGCCCGGCCGCCGTCGGCCGGGGTGCGCCATAGGTAGGGCCGAAATCAGGCCAACGGCGCACCATCCCAGCAGCGACCGAGCAAAAGAGAGCCGCTTTCTCTCCTGGTATGGTAAACGCCCTTCGGCCCGGCCTGGAACGCAACCACCGACAGCATCGCAAAGCGGGGTGGATTCCACAAGGAGGGGGAAGGCCCCTCCTTTGGCGGGTTTTCGTCCATTTT
>CALWXL010000007.1 GCA_944385485.1 uncultured Oscillospiraceae bacterium | reverse complement strand
GGCAGGTACTCCGCCTGAACGGGGATTATGACCCTGTTGGCGGCGGCCAGGGCGTTGACCGTGAGCATACCCAGGGAGGGCTGACAGTCAATCAGGATATGGGAATACTGTCCCTTGAGCGTGTCCAGATACTGCCGCAGAATAGTCTCTCGGCTCATGGCGTTCACCAGGGAGACCTCCATGCCGGAGAGCTGGATGTCGGCGGGCATCAGGTCAACGCCTTCCGGGTGGTGCAGGATACCCTCACCGGGGCGCAACGGCTCGTCCATCAGGATACGGCCCATCGCGTCGGACAGGGTAAAGGGCAGCTTGTCCGGCTGGGGGTGGCCCAGGCTGATGGTCAGGCTGCCTTGCGGGTCCCCGTCGATCAGCAGCACTTTCTTCCCGGCCTGCGCCAGCCCGATCCCCAGGTTCGCGCAGGTGGTTGTCTTGCCAACGCCGCCTTTCTGGTTGGCGATGGCGATGATTTGCGTGTTCAATGACTTCACCTCATTTCTGAATTGTTTTATGGCTTCTGGAAATAGAAAAAGCCGCCACTTCAAAAACTGAAAGTGACGGCCTTTTCTTATCCCGGAATGAAATCCCCCGGAAACACAAAAAGCGCCCAGTAAAAAACACTGAACGCTTGGCGATTAGATTTATTTTAATCAAATTAGGTCAAATCAGGACAAAACAATTCGATAGAAGGCGGGACCATTTACCCTCCAAAAAGATGACCTTCTCCAAGGAAAAAACAGCCTGGATTTAGCCCATAATTTAACCCATCAATTAACCCATTTCGAGATTTAACCCATGTTTAACCCATAAAAACTGGTTCAAAAGATGTCTCGTTGTGCTAAACTGTGTCAAACCGGTTCAAAAGGAAAACCCCAGAAAACCAAGGTTTTCCGGGGTTTTTGACCACTTTTGAAAAAGTTTAGCGCTTGCTGAACTGGGGAGCGCGACGAGCGGCTTTGAGGCCGTACTTTTTACGCTCCTTCATACGAGGATCGCGGGTGAGGAAGCCGGCAGCCTTCAGGGCAGCGCGGAACTCGGGATCCATCTCCAGCAGGGCGCGGGAAATGCCGTGGCGCAGAGCGCCGGCCTGACCGGTCACGCCGCCGCCGGTAACAGTAGCGGTCACGTCCACCTTGCCGACAACGCCGGTGGTGTTCAGGGGCTGACGAACCACCATCTTCAGGGTCTCCAGGCCGAAGTACTCCTCGATGTCACGGCCGTTGATGGTGATGGAGCCGGTGCCGTTGGGGAACAGGTGCACACGAGCCACGGAGGACTTCCGACGGCCGGTGCCGTAGTGATAGGGCTTCTTGCTCTTATACATAGTCGGTTACCTCCTTATTCAACAGTCCAAGCCTCGGGCTTCTGAGCCTCGTGCTTGTGAGCGTCGCCACGATAGATCTTCAGGCGGCTCAGAGAGTCCTTGGTGATGATGTTGCGGGGCAGCATGCCGCGCACAGCCACACGCATAGCCAGCTCGGGCTTCTCCTGCATCAGGATGCGGTACTTGGTCTCCTTCAGACCGCCCACATAGCCGGAGTGGGTGCGGTAGAACTTCTGCTCACCCTTCTTACCAGTGAGAACGGCCTTGTCAGCGTTGATGATGATGACGAAATCGCCGCAGTCAGCGTGGGGGGTGTACTCGGGCTTGTGCTTACCGCGCAGCAGGGTAGCGGCGGCGGCAGCGGTCTTGCCCAGAGGCTTGCCGGCAGCATCGAGAACATACCACTTGCGCTCGATGTTACCCTTGTTTGCCATAAAGGTAGACATATCGGTTTCCTCCATTTATCTTGATTTATGATTAAAAACACGGGGTTTCCTTCCTTTACAAGAAGGCGCAGGATGTATTATAATACGGGGGTTGCCGAGTGTCAACATAAAAACAGAGTTTTTTTAAACTGTATTTTGTTTTCTTGATTATTCTCGTTCAAACGCTCAAATACTCTTGTAACCTCGTTTTGGTTTTATAAATTGGAGGTAAACCTCATGCAGTTGATTTTGTCCCATTTGCGCCGTTGTATTGAAGATTACGATATGATTCAGCCGGGAGACCGCATTGCGGTGGGTGTTTCCGGGGGAAAGGACTCCCTGGTGCTGCTCAAGGCCATGGCACGGCTGCAAAAGTTCTACCCCGTGCCCTTTGAACTCCACGCCCTCACCGTCCACCCCGGGGTGCCGGAGATGGATTTTGGTCCGGTAGCAAAGCTGTGTGAGGAGTTGGACGTGCCCTATCACCTCATTCAGACCCAGATTTTTGACATCATCTTCAACGTCCGTAAAGAGAAAAATCCCTGTTCTATGTGCGCGAAGATGCGTCGAGGGGCCATCCACAACGCCATGGCGGAACTGGGACTGAACAAGATCGCCCTGGGTCATCATTATGATGATGCGGTGGAGACTTTTTTTCTCTCCCTATTTTATGAGGGGCGGTTGTCCTGCTTCCAGCCGGTGACGTACCTGGACCGCATGGGCATCACCCAGATCCGGCCCCTGCTTTACTGCGGAGAGGGCATGGTGCGTGGGGCGGCCAAGCGTCACAATCTGCCCATTGTAAAAAATCCATGCCCGGCCGACGGCCACACCCGCCGTCAGGAGGTGAAGGAGCTGGTGGCGGAGTTGTCCAAAACCTACCCCAATCTGAAAAACTATGTGTTTGGAGCCATGCAGCGTCTGCCCCTGCCGGAGTGGGGGCCAAAAGAGTACCGTCGCCGCCCCCTGGCTGAGCAACCTACCAAAGAAGAAAAGTGAGAAAACCGCCGTGGTGCCCAGTTGGGCGCCACGGCGGTTTTGTGTCAGGCCTTTTTGCGCTTGAGGAGGATCCAGCCCAAGCCTGCCAGCACGGTGATGCCGCCCCACCCCAGCCCTGGGATGAGTCCAGGCGGGGTATAGCGGAAGGTGACCTGGTGGGTGCCGGGGGTGAGTTCCACGGTGAGGAACGTGTCCCAGCACACTCCGGTGGACACCGTTTCCCCATCCACATAGGCCGTCCATCCCGGCTCGGCGGGGATGGTGGTGACCAGGGTGGAGGGATCGTCTGCGGTGGCCTGGAGGGAGACGTGGGAGTTGGTGACCTCATCTACCTGGGAGTTGTCCAGCAGGGCCAGAGCGCTGCGCAGTGCCGTCTGATCCTGCTGCTGAACCAGGGCGGTCCAGTCCAAAGCGGGGAGCGTGGCATTGTAAGCCACAGTCACCGTCAGCGTCTCACCTTGGGCAGGGGTACCCAGATAGTGGATGCGCTGCTCCTCGTAGGGGGTGAGGGAACAGCGGTAGATGCCGTCCACAGACAGAGCGGTGAACCCGGACTGGTCCAAATAGGCGTAGACCGGGTTTCCGGTGCCATGGATGGTGAGGGTGATCTCACCCTGGCCATCCTGAACATCCAAGTCAATGGAGGAGAACACCTCTTGGATGGAGTCGGTGAGTTGATTCAAGAGGTAGTTTTGGATCTGAAACGGGGTGTCCCCACCGGGGAGTGTGGTGGAGACCTGTCCCTGAGAGATATAGGCCAGAGGTAGAACATCTGGGTTTTCCCACAGCGTCAACGAGCCGCTTTGCCCGGCTTGGGTGTAGCCGGGGAACTCCATATCACTGAGAACATAGCGGATGTTCAGTAAGCTATCCATGACCGGGGTGGAGCCATAATAGACACACCACATCCAGCCCTGGGCGAAGCCCAGACGCTTCAAAAATTGGTTGACCTGCTTGTTGTAGATGCTGCTGTAATGGGTGATCCCGGCATAGCCAAAGGAGAGTGGGCTGTTGTCGCCTCGGTCATAGGTGGCGCCCATGCGGTAGAAGTCTGAGGTTTGCGCCTGAGCTTCTTCCACCAGAGCCTCGTTCTCCCGGTAGTAGGAGACATAGTCCACATAGGACTGCTTGCCGAACACACGCTGGATGTCCTCTACGGTGGACTTGGTGTTATAGCTCAACTCCCAGCCGGTGAAGCAAAACAGAGCCAGGACCACCACCGGGGCCAGCTTCCAGGCAGAGAAGGACTCCGGCAGGGATGCAAGAGCTTCCCCTGCCAGCACGATGAGGAAGAAGGAACACACAAAGCTGTACCGATAAGGGAACCAGTTGGGCATTTGGAGCAGGTGCCACACCTTGTCCAGGGGAGACAGCCACAGGGAGAGCACCAGAATCACCAGCACACCCAGGGCAGTCAGCTTATGTCTTGCAGTGAGGTCGGGGAGAAAGAAGAAGGCCAGAGCCAGCATCACCGCGACGCTTCCGCAGAACAGATAGGGGAGGGCAGAGTTGGTGAGGCTGGCCTCCTGTCCGGGCAGCAGGCGTGCGGGTAGCTGCCACAGGGAGAAGTTGGTGAGGCTGGAGTAGTCCACGGTGGCATCGCCCAGCTTGCCCCGAAAGATGGACAGCAGGGAGGGCAACCACATCCATGCAGTCACGCCCAGGGCGGCCACGGCGGTGAGCAGGAAGGTGCGGATATGGCTGGTCATGGTTTTCAGGGCCATGGGTTGGCGAAGCATCCGGTATGCCAGCCACAGACAGCAGAAGATGCCCACCATGTAGGAGATGTACCAGGTGGAGAGAAAGCACAACACCAGGCTGACCAGGAACAGCCAGGGGCGACGCCCCTCCAGAATATGCTCCAGCCCCAGGAGGATGACGGGCATCCAGATGAGTCCATCCAGCCACATGATACACAACGCGTAGGCGGCAGAGTAGCCGCACAGGGCATAACAGGTGGCCAGCAGCGGATACATCAGGGACGTGCGGTGGAAAAAGTGGCGCAGGAACACACAGCAGGTCAGTCCGGCCAGACCAAGTTTGAGCACCGTGAGAAACATCAGGCCCATGGGCATATACTCGTTGGGCACCAACAGGGTCAGCAGGGAGAGGGGGCTGGAGACATAGTAGGAGAACACACCGATGTAGGTGGTGCCCAGGGCTTTGGACCAGGAGAAAAAGACATCCCCATGTTTCAGGCCACAGAAGAAGTCCACATACTGGGAGGACATATCGGAAATGAGAATGGTATTATCCCCCCAAGGTGCCATACCCAGCTGGGCATAGACCCACAGCAGAAGCAGGGCGGGAACCAGAAAGGCCAGGAAGTACAGCAGGGGGGCGGGATACGTGCGGGATTTCAACAAAATCACCCCTTGTGGTGGAAATTAATTGGATGAAGTAGGACAGTAGAAAAGGCTGCAAGAGGGGTTGGCTCTTGCAGCCTTGGAAGGATCAGCGTCGACCGCCGCCGCGCCCTCCGCCGAAGGAACGTCCACCTCCGCCAAACGACCGACCACCTCCGAAGGAGCGACCACCGCCACCAAAGGAACGGCCGCCGCCGAAGCTGCCGGGGCGATGGGAACGACCTCCGCCGAAGCTGCCTCCGCTGGGACGGGAGCCCCGGAAGGAAGAGGTGAAGGGACCGGGCCCAAAACCAGGGCCGGGACGTCCACCCATGGGAGGCTGGTGGGGGTGGTGATGGTGAGGATGGGGCGGGCGAGGAGGACGGGGCCTCCAGAAATAGAAGGGGCGGTAGACATAGGTGGGGCCGTAGTAGCCGCCCCGATATCGGCGATAGCGGGAGCCTTCCATCAGGGCTAAAACCACAATCACCAATAAGAAAATGATCAAAATATCCATGCAAACCTCCTTATCCGCCCAGATAGTGGGATTGATACCACTGGGTCAGGGCGTCGGTGAGGGAGAGCAGCGCCTGGTCATAATTTCTCTGGGCAAAGGGCTGCTCCATATACTCATAGGCGTAGGCGGCACAGTCGTCATCGCTGAAGAGGTCCACCAGGCCGCTGCCCTGGATGAGCCAATAGTTCTCTCCCGAGATGTCCAGTACCACCACAAAGTCATTGGCACCCAGACCCATGTTTTCCGCCTGATCCATGGCGTAATTGTACAGATCGGATCTGCCATAGTTGCAGGTGATGCAGCCGATTACCACCCCCATGGAGGTATCCAGTGCCTGGTTACGCGCCTGTAACTGGCTGATGGTAGAGGAGGAGAGAACCTTGGCCTGGTCGTCTACATACCAGGATGTGCCTGCGCTGATATGCTCCGGCAGGTTCCGGGGGCGGCTGGCAAGGCCAATGATCACTGCCGCCACAATCATCAGGGCGGTGAGACACACTGCCACCCCAGTCCGTTTGAACACGTTCATAGGCGTGACCTCTGGGGATTAGCCCCGCAGCTCCAGCAGCTTCTGCTTCAACTCGCCTTCGATGCGTGCCAGTTCCACCTCGGCCTCCCGGCGCTTCTGGGCGCCCTGGGTCTGAATCTCCATGACTTCATCCAGGGTGGAGATGAGCTGCTGGTTGGTGTGCTGCAAGGTCTCCAGATCCACCACGCCACGCTCGGACTCCCGGGCGGCCTCCACAGTGCCCATGTGTAGCATCTCGGCGTTCTTTTGCAGCAGCTGGTTGGTCATATCGGATACGGCGCTCTGGGCTGCGGCAGCCTGACGGGAGTGCTCCAACCCCAGAGCCAGTACCATCTGGCTCTTCCACAGAGGGATGGTGTTGACCAGGGAGGACTGAATCTTTTCCAGCATCAAAGCGTCGTTGTTCTGAATGAGCCGGGTCTGGGGGCCCATCTGGATGGACACCATGCGGGTCAGTTCCAGATCGTGGAGCTTCTTTTCAAACCGATTGCACAGGTTGGCATAGTCGTTGTACTTCTGGGCAGCTTCCTGGCTCTTGGTCTGGGTGGCCGTCTGCTGCAGCTGGGCCAAGGTCTCGTTGCGGGCCTTGTCCAGGGCCTTCTTACCGGCCAGGATATACATGGTCAACTCCTTATAGTATTTGGTGTTGAGCTCATACATCTGGTCCAGCATGGCGATGTCCTTCATCAGGGTCAGCTGGTGGTTTTCCAGCACCGCCACAATTTTATCCACATTGGCCTCGGCCTTGTCGTAGCTGGCCTTCAGGGCCATGGCCTCCTTTTTCTTCTTCTGGAAGAAGCCGAAGATGCCGCTTTTCTCCTCCTCGCCGAAGGTTTTCAATTCCACCACCAGAGAGGACAGGGCCTGACCCACCTGGCCCAGGTCCTTGGTACGCACGTTGTTCAGGGCATTTTCCGAGAAGTCGGCGATGTTCTTCTGAGCGGCAGCGCCGTATTGAAGCACCATGGCGGTGTCGGTGAGGTCGATTTTCTGGGCGAAATCCTCCACCATCTGCTGCTCCTGGGGGGAGAGCTGAATCTCAGCCACGGCCTCCTGGGGGGCAGGAGTGGGCGCCACAGGCGCAGTGGGGGCAGTGGAGTCCAGCGTGGGATTCAAGGTCAGGGTGGGGGTCATATCCAGGTTTTCATTCATGGTGCATTCCTCCTATGCGTCATTGGTTTTTGTCGTCTGCGGAAAAATTCATGGAGCCCAGGCCTTCACGGGCCAGCATCTGCTCCAGAACTGCGATATCAGCGTTGATATCCATGGCCTCCTGGCCATACAGGGCATCCAGTTGACGGTCAAAGGCGGTGCAGATGGTGGACATGATGTCCTCGATGCGGCCTTTGGTGCCGTCGATGTTGGTTCCCTCCACCCCTGCGGCATCCATGCGGTCATAAGCATTGAGCAATTTAAGGGTGGTGGGCAGGTAGTAGTTGAGAAAACGGCGGATTTGAGGCAGCTTCTCGGGGGCTTTCACCACAGCATCCATAATTTTCTGGGTGGTGTGCTCCAGACGGTCAATCTGCTCAGACAGCTGGGGGTCCTCAATGGTGTCGTTGAGTCGACGCATTTCGCCCACCGCCCGGTCACGCTCTTGCAGCAGGGCAGCGATTTCCGGGTCGGTGTGGGATTCCGGTTGTGCTTGGGGCTGAGCCTGGGCTTGGGTGGTATCCTGCGGCTGGGGATCGGGCATCTCGTAGCCCTTGTCCGGCAGGATGATTTTGCCAAGATAATACACAGCGGCAGAGCTCAGCGCAGCCATCACGTAGTGGGTGGGGCGATACAGGGGGGCGGTCACAGACCACACCAGCCAAGTGGCCCCCACCAGGTAGATGGGAAGGACACTTTTCTTGCGAACGAATGCCACAAAAAGACGCTCCTTTCTCTGGGGGAAATATCTCCTCCATTGTAACGCAGTAAAGCGGCGGCTGTCAAGAAAATGCAGGGGGTTTCCGCCATTGACTTTCGGCATTTTGTGGGGTAAAATAGTACTTCAGATGATAAAATAGGCAGGTGTAGAGCCATGATGACACTGGAAAATTTCAAACAAGCCCGCAAGGTTCTGGAGGGGGTCCTTCACCCCACCGACCTCATTTACAGCACATTTTTCTCCAAGTCTACCGGGAATCATGTGTACATCAAACCCGAGAACATGCAGGTTACCGGAGCCTACAAAATCCGGGGAGCCTATTTTAAGTGCTCTACCCTGACCGAGGAGGAGAAAGAGCGCGGGCTCATTACCGCCTCCGCAGGCAATCACGCCCAGGGTGTGGCTTATGCCGCTCAGGCCGCAGGCATTCCCGCCACCATCATTATGCCCACCACCACCCCGCTGGTGAAGGTCAACAACACCAAGGATTACGGTGCTCGCGTTATTTTGCACGGAGAGACCTTTGATGATGCAGCGGCCATGGCCGCCATGATGAGTCAGGAAGAGGGGTACACCTATGTACATCCCTTCAACGACCTGACGGTGTCCACGGGACAGGGCTCCATTGCCTATGAGATTTTCAAGGATCTTCCCGATGTGGATGTGATCCTGGTGCCCATTGGCGGCGGCGGATTGGCGGCTGGCGTGGCCACTCTGGCCAAGCTGCTCAATCCTTCGGTGCAGGTCATCGGAGTGGAGCCGGCAGGGGCGGCCTCCATGAAGGCCAGTATAGAGGCTGGGCACGTGGTGACCCTGCCCACGGTGAATACCATTGCCGACGGTGTGGCGGTGAAAACGCCTGGCGATCTGGTGTTCCCCTACATTCAGCAGAATGTGGACGACATTCTCACCATTCAGGATGGCGAGCTGGTGGATGCCTTCCTGGATGTCATGGAAAAGCACAAGATGGTGGTGGAAAATGCGGGCCTGCTCACCATTGCCGCCCTGCGCCACCTGGAGTGCAAGGGCAAAAATGTGGTGTCGGTGCTGTCTGGCGGAAACATGGACGTGATCACCATCTCTTCCCTGGTGCAGCATGGGCTCATCAACCGGGGCCGCATCTTCACCTTCTCGGTGCAGCTGCCGGACCGCCCCGGTGAGCTGTTGCGGGTGGCCGATCTGGTGGCCCGGGCCAACGGAAACATCATCAAGCTGGACCACAATCAGTTTGTCAACATCAACCGCCAGGCTGGCGTGGAGCTGAAGGTGACCCTGGAGGCCTTTGGTCACCAACACAAGGAGGAGATTTTGGCCTCCATGCGTAAGGCAGGTTATCAGGTCAGCGAGGTGGCCACCTCCTGCGTATACGAGTAAAACCCAATTGCCGTCCGACAAAGACACCAGGCCTTTGTCGGACGGCTATGCCAATGCATCACGCAGCCAGAGCCCTGGCAGCAGGCGGGTGGGAGATGGGGGGACACCTGCCGTCTACCCTGGAGCGCAACGCTTGTGGCATCCTATGAGGAAAATCCCCCGGGGGTGAGCCCCTGTGCTGGGGGAGAGAGATAGAAAAGAGAGCCAGCAGCACGTCAAACAAGGAGGAACCTATGGTAAAAATTGCGCCATCCATTTTATCCGCAGATTTCTGCAATCTGGAGCGGGACATTCAGCGCATCCACACCGCCGACTGGGTCCATGTGGATGTGATGGACGGAGCCTTTGTGCCCAATATCACTATCGGTGTCCCGGTGGTCAAGTCCATTCGCCGCCATACGGATATGTTTTTGGATGTCCACCTGATGGTGGATAAGCCCATCCGATATGTGGGGGAGTTTTGTAAGGCGGGGGCAGATCTGGTGTGCATCCATCTGGAGGCCGATCACCCCACCCACATTCAACAGGCCCTGGATATCATTGAGGCCCATGGTGTGAAAAAGGCGGTGGCCCTGCGGCCTATTACGTCCCCGGAGGCCATCCTGCCCTATATCCACCAGTTGGATATGGTACTGGTGATGACGGTGGAGCCGGGCTTTGGCGGTCAGGCTTTTATGGAGTCTCAATTGAAGACCATTGCCCGGGTGCGAGAGATCATCAACCAATACAACCCCCAGTGTGATCTGGAGGTGGATGGCGGCATCAACCACGACACAGCGGAGAAGGTGGTGGCAGCAGGTGCCAACGTGCTGGTGGCAGGGTCTGCGGTGTACGGGGCATCTGACATTCCGGCGGCCATTGCCTCATTGCGGGTACAAGACTAACTTGTGGAGGGTATCACATGGATTATTTTCCCCCGGCATTGGAAAATCTAGTGGAACAATTTGCAAAGCTCCCTGGCGTGGGGCGCAAGAGTGCCCAGCGGCTGGCTTTCTACATTCTGGGACGCCCCAAGGAGGAGGCACAGGCCTTTGCTGACGCCATTGTCCAGGCCAAGGGCAGCATCGGCTACTGTCCCAAGTGCCAGAATCTGACCCAGGGAGAGGGGCTGTGCGCCCTGTGCGCATCCAGCCGACGGGACCAACACACCGTGTGTGTGGTGGCCGATCCCAAGGACGTCATTGCCCTGGAGAGGGCCCGAGAGTACCAGGGGGTGTACCATGTGCTCCACGGTGTCATCTCCCCCATGAACCACGTGGGTCCCGACGATCTGCGCATTGCCCAGCTGGTGGAGCGTGTGGCAGGAGGCGAGGTAGAGGAGGTCATTATGGCCACCAACCCAGACACGGAGGGGGAGGCCACCGCCATGTACCTCTCCCGGCTGCTCAAGCCCTTTGGGGTGAAGGTCAGCCGCCTGGCCTATGGTATCCCGGTGGGCAGTCACCTGGAGTTTGCTGACGATGCCACCCTGATGCGGGCCATGGAAGGGCGCCGGGAAATGTGACAAGAAAAAGACCGTTGCAGAATTTCTGCAACGGTCTTTTTGCGTGTTGGATGTTATGCCTGGTCGTCGGTCTTGACGTCGGACTCCTCAAAATCTGCGGCATCGGCGTCGTCAGCCTCAGCCTGAGAAGCAGTGTCCTGGTCACCCTGGGCGGGGGCGCTGCCTACAAATTCCCACTCGGCGTCTTCAAAGTCGGTGTGGCAGGCCTGCTCCACTTCCTCGTCGGTGAGGTTTCCAGAGGCTTTCAGATCCGCGATGCGCTGCTCGTTGACCTGAATCTGGGCCTTGGAGCGAGTGATCCGGTCACACAGATCGGAATAAGCGGCCTCAGGAGCGGAGCCGCGTTCGGCGTAATACAGCCGCCCCAGATCCATGTATGCCCGGCGGATGGCATCCTGTTCCCGCAGGTTGAGCACCTTGAGCTTGCTGATTTCAGCCAGCTCCTTGGCCTTGGCCACGCCGGTGTCGGTGAGCTCCAGGGCTTTGGCTACGCCAGACTGAGCCAGATCTTTGGCACGTTCCTTCAAATCGTCAAAATCAATGTTGATGTTCATCTCACTGCCTCCTTATCAGGGGTTGTTTCCCATGGGTTCTTTGAGGCTATTTTATGCTGTATGGGAGAAAAAAGCAAGGGCTTTCTTCCTGAGAAATTAGTCCTGCTCGTCCACCACTTCTTGCACCAGGAAGCGCGGACGGCCCTTGGCCTCCATGTATAGCTTGCCCACATATTCTCCGATTACCCCCAGAGAGAGCAAAATCAGACCTCCGATGAGCCACACCGAGCAGGACAGGCTGGCCCAGCCGGTGACGGTATGCCCGCCCACCCAGCGGATGACGTTATAGAGGATCATAAACAGGGAAACCACAAAAATGAAAAATCCCAGCCCGGTGATAAGGCGCAAAGGCTTCACCGACAGAGAGGTGATCCCCTCCAGGGCAAAGGCCAGCATTTTTTTCAAGGGGTACTTGCTCTCTCCGGCAAACCGCTCCCCTCGCTCATAGGTGACCACGTCGGTGCGGTAGCCGATCATGGGCACGATGCCGCGCAGAAACAGGTTGACCTCCCGAAACTGAGCCAGTCCATCCAAGGCCCGGCGGGACATAAGACGATAGTCTGCATGGTTGAATACGGTTTCGGCGCCCAGAGCATTCATCAGTCGATAAAAGCCCTCGGCAGTGGTACGCTTAAAGAAGGTGTCCCGATCTCGACTGGAGCGCACACCATAGACGATGTCCACGCCCTCCAGATATTTCTGAACCATCTCGTCCACAGCGTCGATGTCGTCTTGCAGATCGGCATCCATGGAGATGACCATATCAGCCTGATCTTTGGCGTACATCAAGCCAGCCAACAGGGCGTTTTGGTGGCCACGGTTGCGGCTGAGGTTGAGACCGGAGAAGAAGTGGTTGCCGATGTGCAGCCGCTGAATGATGGCCCAGGTGTCGTCTTTGGAGCCGTCGTTGACAAAGAGGATGCGGCTTTTGCGGCTGATAGATCCGCGGTTGATCAGATACTGCAACTTGTCCCGGAGCCGCCGGGCGGTTTCGGGGAGGACTTCCTGCTCGTTGTAGCAGGGGACCACCACGTAGAGGGTATTTTGCATGGGAAGGCACGACCTTTCCTTGGGATAGGCATAGATTGCAAATGAAATGCAGGTAAAATCATTATAGCCTATCCCACGGTGGTTGGCAAGGACTCTTCGGTGAGGGATTCCCTCAGATGAGCAATGGCACGGCGTTCAATGCGGGAAATCTGGACCTGACTGACTCCCACCACCCGTGCGGTACGATCTTGGGTAAAATTTTTATAAAAGCGGAGGAAAATGACTTGACGTTCTCGGTCCGGAAGGGTGTCGATGGCTTGACGCAGAGCCAGACGCTCCACCACTTCCTCCTCCATGCCGTCACAGCCCAGAATGGACTCCAGGGTGAACCCATCCTCGCCCGCCTGGCTTTGCAGGGAGGCCACGGAGAGGGTGGCGGTCTCGGCAGCGGCAATGTCCTCCGGCTCCAATCCGGTGGCCTGAGCCAGCTCCCCCACGGTGGGCTCCCGGCCCAGGCGGTGGTAGAGATCCTGGCGGCATTGACGCAGGGTGGCGGCCCGCTCTTTGATGCCCCGGCTGACCTTCACCGAGCCATCGTCCCGGAGAAATCGCCGGATTTCCCCGGCGATTTTGGGTACCGCGTAGGTGGAAAACTGGGTACCGTAGCTGGGGTCGAAGCCCCGTACCGCTTTGAGAAAACCCAGGCAGCCCAGCTGGTACAGATCCTCGGGGTCCACCCCACGGCCGTAGTATCGCCGGGCCACCGACCAGATGAGCCCGCTGTTGTCCAGCAGGAGTTGCTCGCAGGCGTCGTTATCCCCCTGGCGGGCAGCCTCCAGCTGAGAGAGGGTATCCAGGGTGTTCATTGCCCTCCACCCACCCGCAGGACGATGCGGCGGCGCATGGTCACGGTGGTACCTTTCCCCACCGTGGAGCGCACCTTCACCGTATCCATAAAGCTCTCCATGATGGTAAAGCCCATGCCGGAGCGCTCCTCGTTGCCGGTGGTGAACAAGGGCGTGCGGGCCTGATCCACATCGGGAATGCCCACACCGTTGTCCTTAATTTGAATTTCCATCTGGTGGTCTTCCAGCAGCCGCAGGCGCATGGTGATCTTCCCAAGGGTGTCCGGGTAGGCGTGGACAATGGCGTTGGTCACCGCCTCGGACACGGCGGTTTTGATGTCTGCCACCTCATCCAAGGTGGGGTCCAGGCGGGTGGCAAAGCAGGCGGCCACGGCCCGGGCAAAGCCCTCGTTGGCCGAGCGGGAGGTGAATACCACGGTGGTTTGATCCAGAGCTTTCACTATGTAGCCCTCCTTATTCCAATGTGATCAGTCGGCCGATGCCAGCCGCATCCAACACTTTTCGGGGCTGGGTGGGGATACCCTTCACCCGCAGATTGCCTCCCAGCTGGTTCATTTGCCGCAGGGCCCGGAGTAGGACGGCGATGCCGGAGCTGTCCATGAAGGTGACGCTGGACAGATCCAGCACCAGCTGCATAGGCAGCTGAGAGGCGATGGTTTGGTCAATGTTTTCCATAATGGTACGGGCACTGTGGTGGTCTACCTCTCCACGGATGGAGATGACCGTGGCCCCGTTTTGCTTGTCGATGGTAATGGGCATGGCTTGTCCTCCTAGCATGAGATTGGTTTTATTATATCCAGGGATGAGGAGGAATCCTGTTGAAGCCTGCCAAAAAGCAAAAAAATCCGTGGGTGTGCGGATGCACACCCACGGATGGGGATACCATTTACTGCTTACTGCATGGCGGACAGCTGTTCCTGAATCTTCTCAATGAGAACTTTCAGCTTCTCGGCACGGTCCTTCTCGGCGGCTACCACGTGCTCGGGAGCCTTATTCAAGAAGCCAGGATTGGACAGCTTGCCTTCCAGACCCTTGAGCTCGCCCTGCTTCTTGCCCAGGTCCTTCTCCAGGCGGGCCTTCTCCTTGGCCAGGTCCACCAGCTCGGCCAGAGGCATATACAGCTTGGCCATGTGGGTGATGTCGCACACCATGCCGGCGGTGTCGGTGAGGTCTTCCTGCTGGACAGTGACAGCAGAGCACCAGGCCAAACGCTTCAGGTGAGCCTCGCCGGAGGCAAAGATGCCCGGCTGATTGGTGACGATGGTGAGAGCGGCCTTCTTGGAGGGGGGCACGTTCATCTCGGAACGGCGGGCGCGGATGGCACGGATGACATCCATGACAGCCTCCATAGACTCCTTGGCCTCCACGTCGCTCCAGGCGGGGTCGGCCTTGGGCCAGGACTGGAGCATGAGGAAGTCGCCCTCATGGGGCAGAGCCTGCCAGATCTCCTCGGTGATGAAGGGCATGAAGGGGTGGAGGAGCTTGAGGGTCTCGGTGAGGACATATACCAGCACCTGCTGGGCCTGCACCTTGGCGGCCTTGTTCTCGCCCTGGAGGCGGGCCTTGGTCAGCTCAATATACCAGTCGCAGTAGTCGCTCCAGATGAAATCATAGACCTTGGCAGAGGCCACACCCAACTCATAGGCCTCCATGTTCTCGGTCACCTCGTTGATCACTTCGCCCAGGCGGCAGAGAATCCACTTGTCCTCGGGCTCCAGAGTCTCAGGCAACTTATTCTCGGTGATGGTCAGATTCATCATCACAAAGCGGCTGGCGTTCCAGATCTTATTGGCGAAGTTGCGCATGGCCTCGCACTTCTCCACATAGAAGCGCATGTCGTTGCCGGGGCTGTTGCCGGTGATGAGGTTGAAGCGCAGAGCGTCGGCGCCGTACTTCTCCGCCATCTCCAAGGGATCGATGCCGTTGCCCAGGCTCTTGGACATCTTGCGGCCCTTGTCGTCCCGCACCAAGCCGTGGATGAACACGGTGTGGAAGGGGGGCTTGCCGGTGTGGGCACAGCCGGAGAAGATCATCCGGGCCACCCAGAAGAAGATGATGTCATAGCCGGTGACCAGCACGTCGGTGGGATAGAAGTACTTGAAGTCCTCGCTGTTCTCATCGGGCCAGCCCAGGGTGGAGAAGGGCCACAGGGCGGAGGAGAACCAGGTGTCCAGCACGTCCTCCTCCTGGGTGATGTGCTTGGAGTGGCAGTGCTCGCACTCGGTGGGGGCGGTCTCAGACACAGTGATGTGGCCGCACTCCGAGCAAGTCCAAGCGGGGATCTGATGGCCCCACCACAGCTGACGGGAGATACACCAGTCGTGGACGTTCTCCATCCAGTTGGTGTAGGTCTTGGTGAACCGCTCGGGGACGAACTTGGTCTCGCCCTCCTTCACCACCCGCAGGGCCTCCTCGGCCAGGGGGCCCATTTTGACAAACCACTGGGCGGAGATGATGGGCTCCACGTCGGTGCCGCAGCGGTAGCAGGTGCCCACGTTGTGCTGGTGGTCCTCGATCTTTTCCAACAGACCCAGGGCGTCCAGGTCAGCCACAATGGCCTTGCGGGCCTCGTAGCGCTCCAGCCCCTGATACTTGCCGCCGTTTTCGTTGACCACGCCGTGGTCGTCCAGCACTCGGATGGACTCCAGGTTGCACCGCAGGCCTACCTCGAAGTCGTTGGGGTCGTGGGCGGGGGTCATCTTCACGCAGCCGGTGCCGAACTCCATGTCCACATACTCATCGGCCACAATGGGGATCTCCCGGTTGACCAGGGGCAACAGGCACTTCTTGCCGATGAGGTCCTTGTACCGCTCATCGTTGGGGTTCACGGCCACGCCGGTGTCGCCCAGCATGGTCTCAGGACGGGTGGTGGCCACGATGACATAGCGGCCCTCTTCACCCACGATGGGATAGCGCAGGTGCCACAGGTGGCCGGGCTTGTCCTGGTACTCCACCTCGGCATCGGACAGGGCGGTGACGCAGTGGGGGCACCAGTTGACGATGCGGCTGCCCTTATAGATGAGGCCCTTCTTGTACAGGGAGACAAACACATGGCGCACGGCCTTGGACAAACCCTCGTCCATGGTGAACCGGGAGCGGTCCCAGTCACAGGAGGCGCCCATCTTCTTCTGCTGGGCTACGATGCGGTTGCCGTACTGGTGCTTCCAGTCCCACACCCGCTCCAGGAACTTCTCACGGCCCAGGTCGTGGCGGGACAGGCCCTCTTTCTTGCGCAGCTCCTCCTCCACCTTGATCTGGGTGGCGATGCCAGCGTGGTCGGTGCCGGGCACCCACAGGGCGGCGTAGCCCTGCATCCGCTTAAAGCGAATCAGAATGTCCTGGAGGGTGCAGTCCATGGCGTGGCCCATGTGCAGCTGACCGGTGACGTTGGGAGGGGGCATGACGATGGTGAAGGGCTTCTTGTCCGGGTCACGGTGCCCGGCAAAGCAGCCGTTTTTCTCCCACATCTCATAGATGCGGCCTTCCACCTCTTGAGGTTCGTAGACCTTGGGCAGTTCTTTCTTCATAACAACACTCCTTGTCTTTGTGGGGCAACTTCATTTGCACAAAAAAGTTCGCCCCAAGTCGTAGACTCAGGGCGAACTGAAAAAGTCCGCGGTACCACCTGAATTCGGGCCAAACTTCCAGGCCCGCACTCTTTTCCCACTGACGTAGGGACACGGCGGCATTTACTTTTGATTGTTCAACGCCGCAGCTCCGGGACCACCTTCCCCACGTCCTCCGCCATGCCTTGCACCACCCGGCATCTCTCTGAACCAGAAGCGTGTGGGTACTCCTTCCCATCACAGCCATTATACCGTACCAGTATATGCAAAAGAAAGGGCGTTGTCAAGGCAAAGCCGCGGAATTCAACCATCCAGCCGGGGCAGGCACAGCAGGGGATCGCCGGCCAGATTGCTGAGGATGTAGTGGCTCTGGGTGGCGTAGAGCAGCCGGTTGCCGTACTGAAGCACAAAGTCCTGGGCGGTGAAGGGGGACTTGCCGTCCCGGCTCATGACCACATAGCTCTGGATGGGGTCACCAAAGAAGGTGGTGTAGTAGGACAACAGGGCAGGGGTGTCGCTGTGGGTGGGAGTGAGGAACGAGGGGGCGTACCCCGTACCGACAAAGATGTCGTTGCCCTCCCAGTCGGTGACCCGGAAGGAGACCGGCTCCGTGTCATACACCAGCAGAATCCGGTCGCCGTTCACATCCGCCCGGGCGCAGTTCTCACCCACTTCCAGGGTGTGAGTGGCGTCGGCGGTGGTGTGGATGGTGAGGGTGGTGCCCTCCAGCTGGAACCAGCCGTCGGAGAAGTAGCCCACGCCCTCCTGGTAGGTGGGGGCCTGGAAGTCGGCAGGGGCTTGGGTGGACACGGTGCCGTCTCGCAGGTCGATGTACACGAAGTTGGTCATAGTGTCATCAGTGGGCCAGTACAGGTAAGGCCAAGCCGAGCTGGTGGGGAGGGTGGGCAGATCTACGGATTGGCTGAGGTGGAAGGGGGCAGGTGTTCCGTCGGATGCCACCATGACCAGTTCTTCATCTGGGGTGACCATGAGAGCGCCCAACTGGCAAGCGCACAGCATGCGGGAGTAAACCTGTCCCGTATACCAGCTTCCATCTGCGGCAGCCAACCCTACCTGCTTCCAGGCCTTACCGTTGGCATCTACCTCGTGGGTGGTCAACAGCAGCATGGAGGTGTCTGCGTCATCCAGATAGGTGATCTCATGGAATACCGGATCGGTGACCACCACTCCAGTCTGGGTAGCCAAGCCGTAGACCCAGTAGGTGTCCGAGGTGGTGGTGACGGAACTGCCGATGTAGGGGATGAGAGGGCCGTACTCGTTGGAGGGGATCAAGTGATCGGTGTACGTGTTGTACCAGCGCTCTGCTTTTGGGGTGTGGATGGGCTCCAGCATATCCCAGTGCGCCGTGACAGTGTTGGTCAAGGCGCTGTTGTCGTGGGGAGCGATGGATGGATAGCCCTCCAGCAACTGTTGCCCGGACGGACTCAGCATCCAGTGAAACAAGGTATAGGTGGGGGAGTCTTGGGACTGCTGGGCATCCATGGCCACGTAATATGTGGTGCTCAGAGGGTAGGTGTGGTCGGTGACGGTTTGGGCCGAGGGAGCCACTCCGTCCACCTTCAAAAGCTTCATCTGCTGGGTCTGTCCCAGGTCCTGGGTGTGGCGATAAAAGGTGTAGCCAATGGCGTTGGGGGAGTTGTTATAGTTGGCCACGGCGTCTTGCAGATAGGTGACGGGGTCCAGGGTGGAGGGCGGTGTGGTCGTCTCTTGGCCTTGGAGCACCAGACGCTCCAGAAGTGCCTGACTTCCGCTGTCGGTGGTGTGCTGGAAGGGGAGAATGTCGGCATCCTTACCGCCTACCTGGCTCCAGTTGGTGATCTCTCCGGTATAGATCCCCCGAAGCTGTTCCACGGTGAGGGAGTCTACCGGATTGTCAGCGTGGACCACAAACACCAGACCATCGGTGGCCAGTTCCTCCAGATGGAGTTCAGAGCTGGATTCCAAAATGGCTTTGGGTGGATCTGAGATCAGAAGTAAATCACACTCTCCCGCCTGGAGGCGTTGCAGAGCCTGGTCGGTGCCGGAGAACTGGGTCAGGTCGCTGGTCTGCTGCTGAAATTCACCCAGCGTCACTGCGGCCAAGTTTTGGGCCAGTGGAACGGCGTCGGCAGAGCCGTCCAGCCTGGGGAAATTGTCCCGGGTATAGGTGAGTTCCTGCGGGGAAGGCGAGGAAGATGGTGGGGCTTCTCCGCCGGGGGATTTGCAGGCAGAGAGGGAAACCAACAGCGCCATGGACAGCATGGCAGCGCAGCATTGCCGATGTTTCATGGTGGACCTCCTTTCACACGGGTGGATCTCTTCACCTAGAGGGTACCATGGGGGGCATAGAGAAGTCGTTACAGAACAAAAACAAATGAGTAACAGGTTGATGACAAATGTAATCAGAAGCCGCCGTTACCCAACAGGACAACGGCGGCTTGTGAAATCGGTTGTTTATTTCATCAGGGAGCACACCAGCTGGGTGTAGGCGGCGGCATCCTCCATGGGCAGACCGGCAATGAGCAGAGCCTGGTGATACAGCACCTGCACGTAGGTGGCGGCCTTGTCCTTGTCGCCACTGTCCAGGGCAGAGCGCAGAGCGGCGAACGCGTCGGAGTTGGGGTTGAGCTCCAGCACTCGCTCAGCCTTCATCATGCCAGCCTGAGCCCCCTCCATGCGGGAGAAGTATTTCTCCATCTCCAGCGTCATGGGGCCGTCGGCGGTCATGCACACAGGAGCGGACTTGAGGATCTTGGAGATGCGGGCCTCCTTGATCTTGTCCCCCAGGGTCTCCTTGACAAAGTCCAGCACAGACTTGCTCTCCTCGGCCTGCTTCTCCTGCTGGGCCTTCTCCTCGTCGGTCTCGGGCAGAGCGTCAGGGGCGGCCACAGACTTGATCTTCTTGCCGTCCACTTCGGCCAGAGCCTGCATGACAAACTCGTCCACCTCTTCGGTCAGGCAGAGAATTTCGTAGCCCCGGTCGGCCACACGCTCCACCTGGGGCAGGTGAGCGGCCTGATCGGTGGACTCGGCGCAGACATAGTAGATGGTGTCCTGACCTTCCTTCATCCGCTCCACATACTCGGCCAGGGTGGTGAGCTTGTCCTGGGTGGTGGAGGGGAAGAGGAGCAGGTCCCGCAGCAGATCCTTTTTGGCTCCGTACTGATCCACCACGCTGTACTTCAGCTGGCGGCCAAAGGCGGCCCAGAACTTCTCATAGGTCTCTCGGTCGTCCTTGAGCAGCTTGGCCAGTTCGTTTTTGATCTTCTTCTCCAGGGCGGTGGCAATGATCTTCAGCTGACGGGTGTGCTGGAGCATCTCACGGGAGATGTTCAGGGAGAAGTCGGGGGAATCCACCACGCCCTTGACGAAGCGGAAGTAGTCGGGGAGCAGGTCGGCACACTTGTCCATGATGAGCACGCCGGAGGAATACAGCTGCAGGCCCTTCTCATACTCCCGGGTGTAGAAGTCAAAGGGAGTCTGGCCGGGGATGAACAGCAGGGCCTTGTAGGTGACGGTGCCCTCAGAGGAAGTGGTGATGGTGGCCAGAGGGGGCTGCCAGTCCATGAACTTCTCCTGATAGAAGCGGTCGTACTCCTCCTGCTCCACCTTGGAGCGGGGGCGCTGCCACAGAGGCACCATGGAGTTGATGGTCTTCTCCTCCACCACCGTCTCCCACTCGGGCTTGTAGTCCTCGCCAGCGTCGGCGGGCTTTTCCTTCATCCGGTAGTCCTCCACCATCATACGGATGGGGTGGCGGATGTAGTCGGAGTACTTCTTGATGAGGGCCTGGAGGCGGTTGGTGTCCAGATACTCGTCATAGTCCTCTTCCTCGGTGTTCTTCTTGATGGTCATAATGACCTGAGTGCCCCAGCCCTCCATCTCACAGGGAGTGATGGTGTACCCATCCACACCGGAGGACTCCCAGCGGTAGGCCTGGTCGGCACCGTAGCGGCGGGTGATGACGGTGACCTGATCGGCCACCATGAAGGCGGAGTAGAAGCCCACGCCGAACTGACCGATGATGTCGGCGGCGTTGTCCGTGCCCATCTCCTGCTTGAACTGGAGAGAGCCGCTGCGGGCGATGGTGCCCAGGTTGTTCTCCAGATCCTCCTGGGTCATACCGATGCCGTTATCGGTGACGGTGAGGGTGCGGGCCTCCTTGTCCGGGGTGACGGTAATGGTAAAGTCAGAAGGCTTTACAGTGATGCTGTCATCCGTAAGGGCCAGATAGGCCAGCTTGTCCATGGCGTCGCTGGCGTTGGAAATGATCTCACGCAGGAAAATTTCCTTATGGGTATAGATGGAATTGATCATCAGGTCCATGAGCCGCTTGGACTCGGCCTGAAATTGTTTTTTCTCCATATATGTCACACCTCGAACTGCATGTTTTAGCACTCTTATCTATCGAGTGCTAAATGTACTATAATACCTGAGGCGGAGGATTTCAAGAGGTATCACAAAAAATTCACAAAGATTGGTAGAATACCACCCCTCAGAATGGAGAGACTATGGGCAAAGGGGAGAAAATCCAACACACATAAAATTTTGGTTGCCTTTGGATAGGGCCAATGCTATAATATATGCGCATTATGCGCATTATCATAAGATCGTATTTCCACGTCAAACGTGGAAATCTTCCATATAGAAACCCCTTGGGGAACCACTACAAACCCGGCCCGGCCGGGGACGCTACGAGGTGTCTTGTTTGAAAAAGTATTTGATTCACGGCGGCAGACCGCTGTATGGTAAGGTAGAGATCAGCGGTGCCAAGAATGCCGCTGTTGGTATTATTCCCGCCGCTCTTTTGGTCAATGGCGTGTGCCGCATCGGCAATTTGCCCCAGATCAGCGACGTGACCCTGATGCTCAACATCCTCCAGGAGCTGGGGGCCAATGTGCGCACCATCAATCGTTCCACGGTGGAGGTGGACGCCACTGCCATTCATAACCGCCCCGTGGCCTATGAGTCCGGACGGAAAATTCGTGCCAGCTATTACCTGCTGGGCGCTCTTTTGGGCCGCTTTGGCGCGGCAGAAGTGCCTCTTCCCGGCGGCTGCGACTTTGGTGGACGCCCCATTGACCAGCATCTGAAGGGCCTGCGGGCTCTGGGTGCCGACGTGGAAGTGAAAAATGGCTTTATGTGTGCCAAAGTGCCCGGCGGACGTCTGAAGGGCACCCAAATTTACCTGGATGTGGTGACGGTGGGCGCCACCATGAACCTGATTTTGGCCGCCACTCTGGCTGAGGGTATGACGGTGATTGAAAACGCCGCCAAGGAGCCTCACATTGTGGATCTGGCCAACTTCCTCAACTCCATGGGAGCTCAGATCACCGGAGCCGGCACCGATGTCATCAAGGTGCGGGGAGTGGATCAGCTCCATGGGGGCGAGTACTCCATCATTCCCGACCAGATCGAGGCCGGAACCTACATGGCCGCCGTGGCAGCCACCGGCGGCGAGGTGCGGGTGAACAACATCATCCCCAAGCACATGGAGTGCATCACCGCCAAGCTGGTGGAGATGGGGGTGGACGTGGAAGAGGACGGAGACAGCCTCATTGTCCGCCGCAATGGTCCTCTGCACCGCACCAACATCAAGACCATGCCTTATCCTGGATTCCCCACCGACATGCAGCCCCAGATTGCCGCTGTGCTCTGCCTGGCCGAGGGGACCAGTGTCATCACCGAGGGCGTGTGGGATAACCGCTTCCGTTACACCGAGGAGTTCCGCCGCATGGGCGCTAAGATCCAGGTGGACGGAAAGATTGCCATCATTGAGGGTGTGCCGGAACTGATGGCGGCCCCCATTGAGGCCTGCGATTTGCGGGCCGGCGCTGCCCTGGTCATTGGTGCTCTGGCTGCTCAGGGCGTGTCTGAGGTGGGCAACATTGGCCATGTGGAGCGGGGCTATGAGGATATCGTGGCCAAGCTCACCGGCATCGGAGCCCAGATCCAAGTCATCGACGTGCCTGACCCCGAGGGGCAGAGCGTCACCGCAGCGGGCTAAGTCATCAAATCCTTTGTATGGACTGCGGCAGTCCCGTCCAGGGGCTGCCGCTTTTTTGTGTAGGGAGGGAGAAACGTGTTGAAGTTTGCCACCGTGGCCAGCGGCTCCTCGGGGAATTGCTCTGTGGTGTCCGACGGGAACACGCATATTCTCATTGATGCGGGGGTGTCAGCCCGACGCATCACCACCGGGCTGAAGGCGTTGGGATTGGAGCCCAAGGAGCTGTCCGCGGTACTCATCACCCACGAGCACAGCGACCACATCAGCGGCATCCCGGTGTTGTGCCGCCAGTTGGGGGTGGAGCTGTACACAGCGGAGGGAACCGCGGTGGAGATCTGTCGGAAAAACCCAGACTTGCAGCCTCGCTTCCGGGTCTTTGATCCAGGAGAGCGCTTTGCTCTGCAGGACTTGGTGGTGGGCACCTTCCCCGTCAGCCACGACTGCGCCAGCCCTGTGGGCTACACGGTGACCCAGGGAGAGCGCAAACTGACGTTCTGTACTGACTTGGGGGTGGTGACCCAGCCAGTGCTGGAGGCGGTGCAGGGTGCCAGCACCCTGGTGGCCGAGTTCAACTACGACCCGGAGATGCTGCGCACCGGGCCATACCCGGAGTACTTAAAAAGCCGCATTGCCGGCCAGCGGGGCCACCTGTCCAACCAGGTGGGGGCCAAGCTGACCCGGTGGGCGGTGGAGCGGGGGACCCGGCAGGTGGTGCTGGCCCACCTGTCCAAGGAGAATAACCTGCCCGCCACGGCCCGGAACGCCGCCCAGGCGTGCATCCCCGATGGGATGGAGCATGTGGAGTTGTGTGTGGCGCCCCGCAGTGAGGCGTCAGACTGGATGGAGGTATAGGCCATGGTAAGCGTCCATATCATCTGTGTGGGCAAGATGAAGGAGAAGTTCTATCTGGATGCGGCGGCGGAATACGTCAAGCGTCTGAGCGGCTACTGCCGCCTCACCGTCACCGAACTGCCGGAAGAGCGGCTGCCTGACCGTCCCACGCCTGCTCAAATCCAGGGGGCTTTGGAGAAAGAAGGGACTGCCATTTTAGCCAAATTGCCCCGTGGGGGCAAGGTAGTGGCCATGTGTATCGAAGGGAAAACCATGGACAGCCCTCAGCTGGCCCAGCAGGTGAACCGCTGGATGGTGGAGGGGGCCTCCGACATTACCTTCTTGGTGGGCGGCTCCTTCGGTATGAGCCAGACCGTGAAAGATAAGGCCCATCTGCGCCTGTCCATGTCCCCCATGACCTTTCCGCATCACCTGGCCCGGGTGATGCTGTTGGAGCAGATCTATCGGGCCTTCAAGATCCAGGAGGGCTCTGGATACCATAAGTAATTTCTCAAAAATGCAAGCATTTTTTCGAGGAGTTGCAGCCCGCTGCATGCATCCTTGGGTCAAAGGACGACCCAAGGCCACACTGGCGGACTGAGAAGTGTTTTTTTCGATGCGCATGTCCCCGAAAAAAACGGATTTCAAAAAAACGGATTTCAATTTATTTTCCCATCTGCGGATGGGAAAACTATGCCGAGGGCTTTTTGTCTACGCAAGACAATCTGTCCTTCTTGCATAGGCATGAGGTTTTTGACAGTCTGCGCCGTGCGGCCTTTTGGGCCGCACGGTTTTCAATTCAAAATTCTTAGAAAAATTCCATAAAAACTGTTGACAAAATCGGAGAGTCATAGTACAATACAGACAAGAAGAAAGGAAGGGTGAGTCCGATGTACTAACCGGAATCGTCTACTTCAGAAAACATATCGCGATATGAGATATAAGAAGGAAGAAGACGCACGCATCCAGACTTCGACGATTGGGTTACCCAGTGAGAAGTGAAACTCAGAAGGTTCCAAACAGGCTTGAGTAAGCAGAAGACACGTAGGAGTATCCCCGGATGCCAATGGCAGAGAAGGCGGAAACCAAGGTGTGAGTGTTTGAAGAAACGGTGAGTTGGTCATTTCCCTCTGAAATCCAAAGTCAAAAAATCCAAAGAAAGCGTAGGTAGTGTCCATTGGAAATTTCTAGCCAGAAGTAAGCCCCCAGCTGCGATTTGGGACAGCTGGGGGCTTGGTGTTTTTTTCTGGATAGAATATCAAATAAAACCAGAGGGAGAATGGCGTCGAACTTTGTGGAGCAATGAGCATTGCAAAACCGGCTGTATTCCAGTATACTATCCAGTAGTGTACATTGTGTTGAATGTAGTATGAGGTGATCAAATGTTTGCGAAGGATATTGGTATTGATCTGGGTACAGCCAGTGTGTTGGTATATATCAAGGATAAGGGCATTGTTCTGCGGGAGCCTTCCGTGGTGGCCCTGGACAAGAATACAGGCAAGCTGCTGAAGGTGGGCACCGATGCCCAGAAGATGCTGGGCCGCACCCCTGGCAACATTGTGGCCATCCGTCCTCTGCGGGAGGGTGTCATTTCCGACTATGATATGACCGAGCGGATGCTGCGGGAGTTTATCCGCAAGGTGGCCCCCATCCGTCTGTTCAAGCCCCGTGTGGTGATTTGCGTCCCCTCTGGCATCACCGAGGTGGAGGAGCGCGCCGTCATTGATGCCGGTATCCAGGCTGGCGCTCGCCGGGTGTACCTCATTGAGGAGCCTCTGGCCGCTGCCATTGGCGCGGGTATTGACATCACTCAGCCCGACGGCCACATGGTGGTGGACATCGGCGGCGGTACCGCTGATATTGCAGTCATCTCCCTGTCCGGCATTGTGGAGTCCGCCTCCATCAAGGTGGCCGGTGACTCCTTCAGTGAGGCTGTGGTGAAGTACATCCGCAAGCGTCACAACGTGCTCATCGGTGACCGCACCGCTGAGGAGCTGAAGATGAAGATCGGCTGTGTGTTCCCCCGCCCCGAAGAGGTGAGCATGGAGATCAAGGGGCGTTGCCTGATGACTGGTCTGCCCCGGGTGTTCACCGTCACCTCCAGCGAGATGATCGAGGCTTTCGAGGAGCCCTGTGCCCGCATTCTGGAGGCAGTCCACGGGGTGCTGGAGCGTACGCCCCCCGAGCTGGTGGCGGATATCTCCACCAATGGTATCGTCATGACCGGCGGCGGCTCCCTGGTGTGGGGCTTTGATAAGCTCATTGAGTCCCACACGGGCATTGAGACCTATGTGGCCGACGACGCCATCTCCTGCGTGGCCCACGGCACCGGGCGCAGCCTGGACTGGGTGGGTGAGATGCAGGACGGCACCATGAACATCTCTCGCAGCCGTCAGATGCTGTAAAACCATAAGATAAGCGGACAGTGCTTAGCACTGTCCGCTTTTGCTATGCTTGGGAGAGAAGGCGGCGGAGTACAGGTGCGGTATTGTCCTCCGGGTGGTCCAGGACGTGGTCCAACAACATCCGCTGGACCCGGCCAATGTCCGTCCCAGTGAAGCCAAGAGCCATCAGATCCCGGCCGGACAGGGCCAACTGCTTGGCAAAGATACAGGGGGCTTGCGCCAGGATCTCTTCCAGCTGTGCGACCGGCTGCGGGGTGAGGGACAAGGTGGCCAATGCTTTGCAGGTGTCTACGCCATAGCGGGACAGCAGATGCCGCCATCCTCGGGCATCGGAGGGCAGCTCCAAGGTGAGGGCTTGCTCCAGGGGACGCCTCAAAGCCCGGTCTTGAATGAGACCATAAATCAGGGGGAGGGGGTCTGTGCCTGCGTTTCGCAACAGCGCTGCCAGACCCGCCCACCGGGTCAGCTGGGCCGGGGAGAGCCTGGACAGAGCGTTGGTGTCTACCCCCAACGTATGGGGAAGATAGGGGGAGAGCAGACCGGAGGAGAAAAACAGAGCTGCCCAGTGGGGGGCGCGGGCACACAACGTTTTTTCGACTTCCGGGCGGATGCGCTCCGGGGGAAGGGTTTGGGGCTGTGGGCCCAATTTCATCAGAGCGTGGAGTAGATTGAGGTCCAGACGAAAGTCCAACTGTGCAGCGAATCGAATGGCCCGGAACATCCGCAGGCGATCCTCTGTGAACCGCTGAAAGGCATTTCCCACGCAGCGCACTTGCCGGGCCTGAAGATCCGCCTGGCCTCCAAAGGGGTCCACGATGTCACCGTCCAGGGTCAGGGCCATGGCGTTGATGGTGAAATCCCGGCGGGACAGATCCGCCTCCAGAGAGGTGACAAAACGGACCGCGTCCGGGCGTCGGCCATCCCGGTACCCGGCTTCCCGACGGAATGTGGTCACCTCCACCGAGCCGCCCTCCAGTACCACTGTCACCGTGCCGTAGGCCAGGCCTGTGGGAACGGTGTGGGGGAACAGGGCCTGCACTTGATGAGGCAGGGCGGAGGTGCATACGTCCCAGTCCTGCGGGGAGCGGGAGAGGAGCAGATCCCGGACGCAGCCTCCCACGGGGTAGGCCTCAAATCCGGCGCTGTACAGGGTCTGACAGCACTGGGCCACGAACATAGGGATGGGAGCGAGTGGTTCCATGTACAGCTCCTTTCTCTGGTGTAAAAACAAAAATATGGTGGGGATGTGGTTGCCATTCCCCGACAGCCATAGTATAATATAATGGTTTTGAGTTCATAGTATCAAAAGAACAAGGACAATACTATTATATGGGGTGTGCATATGTCAGTCAATAACATCCATGACTATATCCGGCCGGGTAAGCGGGCGCATCTGGTGGGCATCGGAGGGGTGTCCATGGCCTCTCTGGCTGAAGTTTTGTTGGGCAATGGGGTGATCATCACCGGGTCTGATCGACAGGAGAGCGCTACCGTGGCCCATCTGCGCAGTCTGGGCATTCCTGTGACCATCGGACACTTGCCCGAGAGTGTGGCAGGTGCGGACTGTGTGGTGCGCACCGCTGCGGTACACAACGACAACCCGGAGATTGCCGCAGCCTTGGAGGCCGGAATCCCGGTCTTTGAGCGGGCCCAGGCCTGGGGTGCCATTATGAAGGGGTATAAGAACGCCCTGTGTATTTCCGGTACCCACGGCAAGACCACCACCACCTCCATCTGCACCCACATTTTCATGGCAGCCCAGCAGGACCCCACCGTGATGATCGGCGGCACCTTGCCGCTGCTGCAGGCAGGTCACCGGGTGGGCAAGGGAGACACCATCATTTTGGAATCCTGCGAGTACTGCAATTCCTTCCTCTCCTTCCATCCCACGGTGGCGGTGATTTTGAACATTGAGGCCGACCACCTGGACTTCTTCAAGGACCTGGAGGATGTGGAGCACTCCTTCCGCGCCTTTGCCGATCTGGTGCCGGAGAGTGGCTGCATTGTGGCCAACTGCGAGGATGCCAACACCATGAAGGCCTTGCAGGGAGAGACCCGGCCCATGGTCACCTTCGGCGTGGGGCAGGGAGACGTACATGCGGTAAACCTGGAGATGAACCACGGCTTTGCCACCTTTGATGTGGTGTACCGGGGGGAGCACTACGCCCATGTGGAATTGTCCATCCCCGGCATGCACAACGTGAAAAATGTGCTGGCTGCCTCCGCTGCTGCCATCGTGCTGGGGGTTCCCGGCTGGGCGGTGGAGCAGGGCATGCGGGACTTCCGTCTGCCCCGCCGTCGCTTTGAGTACAAGGGAGACTACAACGGGGCGGAGGTGTGTGACGACTACGCCCATCACCCCGGGGAGCTGGAGGTGCTGCTGGACTCTGCCAAGAGTCTGGGGCACAAGCGTGTGATTTGTGCTTTCCAGCCCCACACCTATACTCGCACCCACGAGCTGTTTGATGACTTTGTGCGGGCGCTGAAAAAGCCGGACATCACGCTGCTGGCGGAGATCTACGCTGCGCGGGAGACCAACGAATTGGGCATCTCCTCGGCGGATCTGGCTGCCAGAATTCCCGGCAGCGTGTTCTGTCCCACCTTGGAGGATGTGACCGCCAAACTCCGGGAGTTGGCCCAGCCTGGGGACCTTATTCTTACCGTGGGAGCGGGAGACATCTACCGCGCTGGCGAGATGCTGGTCTCGGAGAAATAAGATAAGAATCAAACGGTACAGGAAGCAACGCTTCCTGTGCCGTTTTGTTACACGTTGGTTGGTAGGAAAAAGAGGGTGTCCAGCAGTTCCTGGAAGATGCCCAGTGTGGTCAGTCTTGGTACCCCAGAAGCGGCCACCAGATCCACCGTTTCATGTTTCTGGCCATCCAGATAAACCACCATCTCACCCAGTTTTTGCCCCTCCTCCACAGGGGCGGAGATCTCCTGGGGCAGGTGGATTTGCGTGGTGATGGAGGCGCTTTGTCTCTGCTGGGTAAGAATGGTGCAATCCCGGGCCAACTCCGGCTGCACGGTGTCCTGTTCTCCCAGCAGCACCGCAATGGGAGGCAGCACCTGGTCGGGATAGACCTGGGTGAGCGCGTAGTTGGCAAACCCGTAGTTGAGCAGAGCTGCGGCGCTGTCGAAGCGATCGGTAGGGGTGGCTGCGTGCATCACCACGGCGATGAGCTCCATACCGTCCCGCTCGGCGGTGGCGGACAGGCAGTAGAGCGCGGAATCGGTGGACCCGGTTTTCAGACCTGTGGCACCGGGATAGGAGTAGATCAGGCGGTTGGTGTTGGTCAGCTGAAATTGACCATCCCGGAGAGTGTCCATCCAGATGGTGGTGTACTCCCGCAGCTGGGGATGGTTGAGAATCAGCTCCCGGCTCATCAGGGCGATGTCATAGGCGGAGGACACATGCCCTTCCGCTGGCAGTCCGGTACAGTTGCAAAACACCGTGGATTCCATCCCCAACTCTTTGGCACGCTCATTCATCTGCTGGACAAAGGCAGTTTCGCTGCCCGCCACCGCCTCTGCCAGAGCCACGGCACAGTCGTTGGCGGAGGCCACCGCCACAGCTTTCACCATTTCACTGACGGTGAGCTGTTCCCCCTCTTTCAGCCAGATTTGAGATCCGCCCATGGAGCAGGCGTAAGGGGAGGCGGTGATGACGTCGTCCCAGGAGAGACTCCCGGCGTCAATGGCCTCCATCACCAGCAGCAGGGTCATGACCTTGGTCACCGAGGCAGGTTCGTAGACCGCGTGGGAGTCCTGCTCACAGAGCACCTCGCCTGTACTCTTTTCCATGAGAATGGCGGAGGGGGCGGTGATGTCCACCTGGGCGGCCCTGGCGTGGGTGGGCAGCAGACACAGCAGAGCTAGGGACAGGGCGAGCACGGCTTTCATGGCATACATCCCTCATTTCCTGTATTGTGATATCAGGGTATGAAGAGAGGGGGAGAACTATGCCTGACCACAAAAATCCCCGGTGTCCCTTGGGACACCGGGGAAATGATCAACGTTCTTTCAGCAGCTTGTTCAACTCATCCATAAAGGTGTTGATATCCTTGAACTGGCGGTAGACCGAGGCAAAGCGGACGTAGGACACCTCGTCCACGTCCCGCAACTTCTCCATCACCAGCTCACCGATCTGAGTGGAGGGGATTTCCCGCATCAGTTCATTTTGCAACGTCTGCTCAATTTCATCGGCAATGCGCTCCAGGGTGTCGGTGGGCACCGAGCGCTTCTCACAGGACTTGAGCATGCTGCCCATGAGCTTGTTTTTGTCAAAGGCTTGGCGGCGACCATCCCGCTTGATGACCACCAGCGGCAGGCTCTCCATGGTCTCATAGGTGGTAAAACGCTTGTGGCAGGCCAGACATTCCCGGCGGCGACGGATGCTGCTGCCCTCGTCGGCGGGGCGGGAATCTACCACCTTACTCTCAGGGTGCGCACAGAAGGGACATTTCACGGGTGGATCATCCTTTCTCAGTGTGATGATAAGATTGTTGAAATTATAACATAAAAGTGAACGGGTGTGTACCTCTCTGAGAAAAATTTTTTCTTGCGGTATACCGTATAAAGGAAGGGGAGCGGTGGCATACTGCTGACAGTGAGGTGATAATCATGGATAAGAATTACAGCCGAACTCCCAGCAAGACCAGCTCTGAAAACTGCAAGCGTCAGGGCACAGAGAACCGCAAGAAGCAGTCTCCGGAGAATTGCAAGAAATCCGGCATGGAGAACAAGAACCCCATGGGCAAGGGCTACTAAGACCGTAGCCTGAAGGAGAGGGCGTGTGCATGAGGCCTGGTGGCTTTGTGTGCGCGTCCTTTCCATTTTATAAGGCTGCCTACTGGACAGCCTCATAAAATGTTCTTCAAAGAGGGAAGTTCTGCCTCCACCAGCAATTCCAGTTGGTAGAGGATGCGGGCGTTGGCGGCGGCGTACTCGCCCGGCTGTTCCTGCTGCTCCAAAATGGCCAGAGCCTCCTGAAAAGCAGTGCTCACCTGGTCGATGTCCTCGTGGTGGAGGGTGATGTGAAGATAGGACATCTGGCCCTCCCACTGCTCCCAAGCCTGTTGGGTCATATCGTAAGCCACGTCCCAGTTGCCCTTCTGCACTTGTTGTTGTGCCTGCTCCAGCTGCTGGGAGAGGACGTGGGTCTGATGGGTGAGATACCACACGTGGGCTGCGGCGCCTCCGGCCAGGGCAGCCACTAGTAAAATGGATGCAACCAAGCGTCTCATGCTTTTCCCTCCTTGGGAATGCAATAGGTGTTGCCCAGGTTGTCCACCGTGAGGAGAAACACCTGCTTGTGAGAGTGAAGCCCCCGGGCCTGGAGCTGCTGGGCCAGCCATTGGTCAGAATACCCCCGTCCCCGCAGGTCCTGGGACAGCAGTCGTCCGTCGCTGATGACCACCAGAGGCAGGCCTCGGTCCTGAGATGTTTGACCCACTTGCTGGGCGGTGGCGGGTTGCTGGGCGGAAAAGGGGAGGACGGACAGTTGGCCGTTGGCCTCCAACACAGCGGTATGGATATCCTCCAGGTAGGGGTAGCCTAAAATGCGAAGCTCCTCCATCAATTCGTCCAAGGTCAGGCGATTTTCCCGTAGGGCCTGTTCCACCACTTGGCCTTGCCGCACCACCACGCTGGGCCGCCCGCCCAGAAGGGTGCGAAAGCGGATGGACTTGGTGGAAAGCACGGAGAGGATGGAAGCGATGGAGAGCAATACCACGATGGGTATGACCCCGGCCAGCAAAGGAATGCCGTTATCTTGCATGGGAACACTGGCCAAGTCTGCAATGATGAGGGCCAAAGTCAGCTCCGACGGTTCCAGTTCCCCCAGCTGACGCTTGCCCAGCAGGCGGATGCCCACCACCAGCAGCGTGTACAGCACCAGGGTTCGAATGAGTACCACAAACATGAGAACACCTCCAAGAAATGTGCCTTATTGAACATTTTGCCCGTGTACACCAGGGGATATGCCTGGGCTTTGTCCATAATTCCGATTTTTGTAGCAGTTCAAAAAAGCCTGAGAGAATTTCTTGTATTTTGCGTGGCTTTGCGATAAAATAGACCGAGTATATATAAAAGGTGGGATATATGTTGAAGGCAACTTTGATTTTGGCCAACGGTGCTATGTTCCAAGGTCGATCCATCGGAGCCACGGCTGATCGGGTGTGTGAGATGGTTTTTAACACCTCCATGACCGGGTATCAGGAAATTTTGACCGACCCCTCCTATGCTGGACAGGGTGTGGTCATGTCCTATCCCCTCATCGGCAACTATGGAGTGAACCATTGGGATAACGAATCCTCCCGTCCTTGGGTGGAGGCCTTTGTGGTGCGTCATCTCTCCCGGCGGGGCAGCAACTTCCGCTGTGAGGGCGAGCTCAACGATTTTCTGAAAGAACATAATATTACAGGTATTGAAGGGGTAGACACCCGTGCCCTGACCAAGATCCTCCGCAATCAGGGAAGCATGAATGGCATGATCACCTGTGCGGAGCATTTTAATGTGGCGGAGATTCTGGACAAGCTCCGCGCTTACAAGGTGGAGGGCACCGTGGAGCGGGTCACCCGCAAGGAGCCTGAGGTGTTCCCCGCTGTGGGTGAGCAGAAGTTCCGGGTGGCCATGATGGACTACGGCGTCAAGCAGAACATGATTGACTGCCTGTGCCGCCGTGGCTGTGAGGTGACGGCGTTCCCCGCTTCCACCCCCGCTGAGACGGTGCTGGAGGGCGGCTTTGACGGCGTGATGCTCTCCAACGGCCCCGGCGACCCCGCTGAGAACGTGGAAGTCATTGCCCAGCTCAAGAAGCTCTATGACAGCGACATCCCCATGTTCGGCGTGTGCCTGGGCCACCAGATGCTGGCTTTGGCCACCGGTGCCCGCACCGGACGTCTGGACTACGGCCACCGTGGCGGCAACCACCCCGTGCGGGATATTGCCGAGGGCCGGGTGTTCATCACCAGCCAGAACCACGGCTATATGGTGCTGGCCGACTCTGTGGACCCTGAGGTGGCCGAAATCAGCCATATCAACGTCAACGACAACACGGTGGAGGGCCTGCGCTACAAGCGCCCCAACTGCTTCACCACCCAGTTCCACCCCGAGGCCAACGCAGGTCCCCGGGATACCGAGTATCTGTTTGACCGTTTCATCGCATCCATGGGAGGTGACAAGTAATGCCTAAGAATCCTGAAATCAAGAAGGTACTGGTGCTGGGCTCCGGCCCCATCGTCATCGGCCAGGCCGCTGAGTTCGACTACGCCGGCACCCAGGCTTGTCGTGCTTTGAAAGAGGAGGGCCTGGAGGTTGTGCTGGTCAACTCCAACCCTGCTACCATCATGACCGACAAGGACATTGCCGACCATGTGTACATTGAGCCTTTGAACATCCCCACCGTGACCCAGGTCATCGAGAAGGAGCGGCCTGACTCCATCCTGCCCACCTTGGGTGGTCAGACCGGCCTGAACCTGGCTATGGCTCTGCATGAGAACGGCACCCTGACCAAGTACGGGGTGAAGCTGCTGGGCACCTCTCCCGAATCCATCCGCAAGGCCGAGGACCGTCAGGGCTTTAAGGACTGTATGGAAGAGATCGGCCAGCCCTGCGTTACCTCCGAAGTGGTGGAGAGCGTAGAGGACGCCGTGGCATTTGCCAACTCCATCGGCTACCCCGTCATTGTCCGTCCTGCCTACACCCTGGGCGGCACCGGCGGCGGCATTGCCTATGACGAGCCCTCCCTGCGGGAGATCGCCGACCGCGGTATCAACCTCAGCCGTGTGAATCAGGTTCTGATTGAGCGCTGCATTGCCGGTTGGAAGGAAGTGGAGTTCGAGGTGCTGCGTGACTCCGCTGGCAACGTCATTACCGTGTGTTCCATGGAGAACATCGACCCCGTGGGCGTGCACACCGGCGACTCCATCGTGGTGGCCCCCACCCAGACCCTGGCCAACGAGGAGTTCCAGATGCTGCGTACCGCCGCTCTGGACATCATCTCTGCCCTGGAGATCGAGGGCGGCTGTAACTGCCAGTTCGCTCTGAACCCTGACAGCTTTGAGTACGCCGTCATCGAGGTTAACCCCCGTGTGTCCCGTTCCTCCGCTCTGGCCTCCAAGGCCACCGGCTACCCCATCGCTAAGGTGGCTGCCAAGGTGGCTCTGGGCTACACCCTGGACGAGATCCCCAACGCCGTTACCGGCAAGACCACGGCTTGCTTCGAGCCCACCCTGGACTACTGCGTGCTGAAGATTCCCCGCCTGCCCTTTGATAAGTTCACCACCGCCAGCCGCACTCTGGGCACCCAGATGAAGGCCACCGGCGAGGTTATGGCCATTGCCAACTCCTTCGAGGGCGCTCTGATGAAGGCCATTCGCTCCCTGGAGCTGAATGTGCGGGCCCTGAAGCTGGACAAGCTGGACGACCTATACACCGACGAGGTGGAGGATCTGCTGGCTCAGGTCACCGACGAGCGTCTGTTTGTGGTGGCTGAGGCTCTGCGCCGTGGCGTGTCCCCCCGCAAGATCAACCAGATCACTAAGATGGATATGTGGTTCCTGGACGGCTTCAAGCGCATCATCGACATGGAAGAGCGTCTCAAGGCCTGCCGTGGTGTCCCCGATGTGGACACCCTGAAGGAGGCCAAGGAGATGTGCTTTGCCGATAGCTACATTGGCAAGCTGTGCGGCATGGAGCAGAAGGACGTGAAGGCTCTGCGGGAGAAGTACGGCATTGTGCCCTCCTTCAAGATGGTGGACACCTGCGCCGCTGAGTTTGACGCAGAGACCCCCTATTACTACTGCACCTATGATGGTGAGAACGAGGCCAACGACGGCGAGCACGACCGCAAGAAGGTGCTGGTGCTGGGCTCCGGCCCCATCCGCATCGGCCAGGGCATCGAGTTCGACTACTGCTCCGTGCACTCCGTGTGGGCTCTGAAGAAGCTGGGCTACGAGACCATCATCGTCAACAACAACCCCGAGACCGTCTCCACCGACTTCGACGTGGCAGACAAGCTGTACTTCGAGCCTCTGACTGCTGAGGACGTGCAGAACATCGTGGAGCAGGAGCATCCCGATGGCGCTGTGGTGCAGTTCGGTGGCCAGACCGCCATCAAGCTGGCCAAGGCCCTCACCGACATGGGCGTGCCCATCCTGGGCAC
>CALWXL010000006.1 GCA_944385485.1 uncultured Oscillospiraceae bacterium | reverse complement strand
CACCTGTGGGACGAGCGGCGCACCACCATTGAGGCCCACCAGATTCTCCACGCCTCGGGGAAGAAGATGAAACAGCACAAGAAGAACGTGGACGCCGTGGCTGCTACCTTAATATTAGAGGGGTATCTCAATAAGCTGCGGAGAAACAGTTAAAATGAAACGTAAAACCTCCCATGCCAGGATGACTTGGCATGGGAGGTTTTTCATTCATCGGTGGATACGGCTTCTCCGTTCCAGGTTCCAGCTTCCACAAATTCCCCCAGGAATTGCTGCATTTCTGGGGGAATTTGCTTTTGTAGCACATTATACGCACGAAAGGTGCGAATAGAGCTTTTCACGGCGGCGATCTGGCTCTCCGTCAGACCGGACACGCTGACCGTTTGAGCTTTTTCGTCCACACAGCCCAGAAGATAGTCGGTACTGACCTTAAAAATACGGGATATTTTAATGAGAATGTCATAAGACGGCAGCCGACTGCCATTTTCGTAAGAAGATATGGCAGATTTCGTCACGCCCAGCCGGATGGCAAACTCACTTTGGGTGATTTTTTGCGACATGCGCAGTTCTTTGATTCGGTTTCCTACATCCACCATACATCTCACCTCCATGGATTTCTAATATACAAAAAAGGGGTATTCATTTGGTTGACTAAAGTTGCCCGAATAGTGGACATATGAGTGTACCTATGTTATACTATCAGTGAACAGGCTGAGATAAAGACGAGCGGTATACCTTTGTGTATTCCAATATGAGTGGAGGTAATGTTTATGTTTGCGCGGTTGTTTGGAGAGACGGAAGAGCTGCAAATTCAGAATTTAACCAAAAAGGTGGCCCTGACAGGTATCGGTATCGTATGCTATGTGATAGGTTTGGTATTTTATCAACTGTCTTTGGAAACTGTCGGCGGTATTTTTGGAAGCGTGGGTGGTATCGCTCTGTTTGTGGCCATGTTCCTATGGGGCTTTGGAGCGATTAAGGCATTGTTTGGAATCGGAAGTGTAGGTGCCATTTTTTCCGGTAATGTTGTAATTGGCGCTGCAATATTTGTGGTGTGCATGTTGGCAGCTTATTTTATCAGTTTGGTGGTTGCTTTCATCGGTATTGGTAGATATATTTACTTAAGAGTCAAGGTAGCTCAGGAAAGGAGATAAGGCAATGTCCGCATTTAGCCCGCCCTGGAAAGACATTGACGATACCAGACCAGGTACTCCGTATGTTGTGGATAGCGATGGATGGGGATGGTTTGCCCTGTTTATTATTATCTCCATTCCATTCTTGGCTGTTGCGGGTGTGGTGGTTCAGCTTTCAGCACTGGTCTGTGCCCATCCTATTGCGTCGTTACTGGGATATACGGCTCTGACTCTGCTGATTGGGATAATTTTTTATGCGAGAGCCGCCATACGCCACCGGATATGCGGTGTGATTGCCACGGTACTTACTATGGCTCCCTTGGGCATGGGGGTAGCGCTGTATGCGGTGCCCTATGTCATGCTGGCTGGGACGTTTTCAGCTGTTTTTGACTGGATACTCGTGACAGGAATGTTGTTTGGAATCATTTTTTTCATTTTTGCGGTGTGCAATCTTCTGAAAAATGGTTTCATTCACCTAATCATCGGTCTGATATTTTGTGTGGTGATGTGGTTTTTTATCACGGGGCAGATCACAGCTCAGGCGGATGTATTGACATGGGAGAGTATTAGAAACTTGTATGGATTGTAAACATGGGCGTTTTTTACGGAGAATAAGTAAAAAAACGCCCATCAAGAGCCTGTTCAAAAAGCCAACCCACCTACACTAGAGTGGGTTGACTTTTTATATCTCTTGTATTATAATCTATAATACAAACAAGACAAAGAGAGGACGGTGAACCCTCATGCTGCTGCAATTGGATTTCAACAGTGAGCGGCCCATCTACCAACAGATTCGGGATCAGATTGTGTTGGGCATTGCCCAGGGGGCCTTATCTCCGGGAGAGAAGCTGCCCACGGTGCGGGCACTGGCCGACGAGGCCGGGGTGAACATGATGACGGTGAGTAAGGCCTATCAACTGCTCAAACAGGAGGGGTATATCACCACAGACCGCCGAAGCGGCACCGTGGTGAGTGCCCGAGAGGGGACGCAAACGGTGCCCGAGCAGACAGTGCAGCGGTTGAAGCTGGCGCTATCCGAGCTGAGAGTGGCCGGATGGAGGGAAGAGCGGGTGCTGGACTTGTGCCGGGAACTCTATGAACAGGAGGGGTGAACACTATGGTGGGTAAATTGATTTTGTGGGCGTGTGGGATCCTCATCATTCCACTGCTGCTCTGGCAGATGAACAACGAGACCAAGTTCAAAAAGAACATTGCCCTGGGGGTTACGCTGCCCTATGAGGGGCGCACCCATCCCCAGACGGTGACGCTGCTGAAAGAGTTCCGCCGCGTGTTGGGCTGGACATGCCTGGGCTTGACGGTATTGGCGGTGGTGTTGATGCTCATCTCCATGTCCATGGGAGTGATGCTCACGGTGTGGCTGGTGTGGATGGATGTGGCCATTGTGGTGCCCGTCATCCCCTATGTCAAGTACCACAAAAAATTGAAAGCACTGAAAAAAGAGCAAGGGTGGTTTCCCCAGGTGCCACGTACTCGGGTGGTGAACCTTACCGCCGCGGCCCAGGCGGAGAAGCCCATCTCGCCCGTACAGTTTGTGCTTCCCCTGGTGGTGAGCTTGGCGCCCCTGGTGTGGGGCATTGTGGGGCAGGACTGGCTGATGACCGCCATGTTTCTCACCGGGCCGGTGTGTGTGCTGCTGTTCTGGGCCCTGTATCGGTGGGCCATGCGCCGCCGGGCGGAGACAGTGGATGAAAACGAGAGCCTGACCCAGACGTTGACCCGCATTCGCCGGAGAGCGTGGCGGCGGTGCTGGGTATGGGGCAGCTGGTTTATGGCGGGGGTGAACCTGGCCATGTGGCTGTCTCTGTTCCAACCCCTGTGGGGACTGCTGGTGATGTTGGCTTTGACAGTGGTGTTTCTGGTGCTGGCGGTGGGACTGGAGTTTCACCTGCGCCACCAACAGGAGCGGCTCACCGCCCAGAGCGGACAGGACTACTATGTGGACGAGGACGAGAAGTGGATTTGGGGCATGTTCTATTACGACCCCAATGACACCCATCTGGTGGTCAACGCCCGCATCGGCATGAATACCACGGTGAACCTGGCCAAAAAGAGCGGACGCGTGATCCTTGGAGCCACCGCCGTGCTTCTGTTGCTGATGCCCCTGTTTGGAGTGTGGGTGATGGCGGAAGAGCGCAGCCCCATTACGCTCACCCTCACGGAGACCACGTTGGAGGCCAAACACGGCTGGGATACCTATGAGATCACCCTGACAGATGTGGCCCAGGTGCAGCTGCTCCAAGAGGAGCCTGCGGGGTTGCGGCGTGTGGCTGGAACTGCCATGGATACCGTGCTGAAGGGGCGGTATCAGAGCGACGAGTACGACAAATTGACGCTGTGTATGGACCCGCAGCAGGGCCCCTGGCTGCTCATCACCATGGAGGACGGCACCATCTACCTGGTGGGAGATGGACAGCAGGACATGACGAGCCTATATGAACAACTGAACTAAGGGCAAAGTGCGGCGCAGGGAATTCCCTGCGCCGCACAAAATTGTGGAAGAAATACCTTGCAATTCTCCCCCTGTGTGTTAGAATAGATCGGACAACTGAATAGGTTGCGAGAAAAGCAGAAACGAAAGGAAGAAGCAAAATGCCCAAGTTTACCAAACGGGCCCTTTTGCTGCTGCTGGCCGGGGTCATGCTCTCGGCCTCACTGTACGGCTGTACAGGAGGCACGAAGGACGGCACCACCCCCCAAGCATCTGCACAAACGGGCGAGTTATCCGAAGGGAACTCAGTCACGGTAGGTATCGCACAGGATTTGGACAGCCTGGACCCCCACAAGGCGGTAGCCGCAGGGACCAGTGAAGTGCTGTTCAACATCTTCGAGGGACTGATGAAAGCCAGCCCCGACGGCGGTGTTATCCCCGCCGTTGCCAGTGACTACACGGTTTCCGACGACGGACTTCAGTACACCTTCACCTTGCGGGAGGGTGTGAAGTTCCACAACGGCAATGCAGTCACCATGGAAGATGTGTTATACTCCTTGGAACGCTGCGCCGGGTCAGAGAACGATGGAACGCCTCTGATTTCGGCGTTTTCTAATGTCACCAGCATGGAGGCCACCGACGAGACCCATCTGGTGCTCACCTTGAAGGAGCCCAATCTGGAGTTTATCAACTCCATGACTGCCGCCATCATCCCCGCAGGCTCCAGCGCCACCATTGCTACCGCTCCTGTGGGCACCGGACCCTTTGCCTTTGTCTCCTACACCCCCCAGCAGAGCATGGTGATGAAGAAGTTCGACGGGTACTGGGGAGAGGGCGCCCAGCTGGATGAGGTGACCTTCCGCATCATCACCGACAACAACACTCGAGTGATGGGGCTGCAGAGCGGCACTCTGGACATGGTCATCCACCTGCCCAACACCGTCAAGTCCCAGGTGGAGGGACAGTTTACCGTCCTCCAGGACACCATGAAGCTGGTGCAGGCTCTGTATATCAACAACAGCGTCAAGCCCTTTGACGACGTGCGGGTGCGCCAGGCCATGTACTACGCCATCAACGTGCCTGAGATCATCGACTTTGTGTGCGATGGAGACGGCGTGGCCACGGGTACCAGCATGTACCCCGCCTACACCAAGTATTTTATGCCGGATTTGGCAGATAACTATCAGCAGGACCTGGACAAGGCCAAGGAGCTGCTCAGCCAGGCTGGCTATCCCAACGGCTTTGAGATGACCATCACCGTCCCCTCCAACTACACCCAGCATGTGGAGACCGGCGAGGTGATTGCCCAGCAGCTGTCCCAGGTGGGCATCACCGCCAAGATCCAGCCTGTGGAGTGGGAGACCTGGGTCAGCGATGTGTACCGGGGCCGCAACTATGAGACCACCGTGTGCGGCATTGCCGCCAGCGACATGACCGGCCGGGAGATGCTGGAGCGGTATGTCAGCGACCATCAGAAAAACTTCATCAATTTCAACTCCTCTGAGTACGACGAAGTGATGGAGAAGGCCCTGACCACTCTGGATGCCGACGAGCAGACCCAGCTTTACAAGCAGGCCCAGACCATCCTCAACCAGGAGGCCGCCAGCCTGTGGATTCAGGATTTGTGCGACCTGGTGGTGATGAATCCCGCCCTGGATGGCGTGACCTTCTATGCCACCTATGTGCTGGACATGAGCACCATCCACTACAAATAAGAGACCAACGCTTTGGGGGCCGCACCTGCGGCCCCCAAATTGCAAGAGGTGAGATGTATGACGAAAACACTGGTCAAACGGGTGCTGCTGCTGTTAGCCACCCTGTTGCTGGTGACCATCCTGGCCTTTGTGGCCTTCTCCATCATACCCGGAGACCCGACCTCCTCCATGTTGGGGGTGGAGGCCACCCCGGAACAGATCGCAGCCCTCCGAGATCGGCTGGGGCTGGATTTGCCCATCTGGCAGCGGTACCTCCACTGGCTGGGGGGCCTGCTCACCGGGGACCTGGGGGAGTCCTATAACTATGGCATGCCGGTGGCTCAGCTGCTGGCCACCTGCGTCACCCACACCCTCACCCTGGCGGTGCTGGCCTTTGTGCTCATTGTGGTCATCGCTCTGCCCCTGGGCCTGGTAGCCGCCCGGTATGAGGGGGGCGTGGTGGATCGAGTGCTCACCATCCTCAACCAGATCACCATGTCGGTGCCCAACTTTGTGGCGGGTATCCTGCTGGTGTATGTGTTCGGGCTGGTGCTGCGCCTGTTCCAGCCCGGGGCCATTGTCAGCCCCCAGACCGGATGGGGGCCCTACCTGTGGTATATGCTCTTTCCCGCCCTGGCGGTGGCGCTGCCCCGGTCGGCTATGACGGTGAAAATGCTGCGGGGGGCCATTCTCAGCGAGCTGGGCCAGGACTACATCCGCACGGCGTACAGCAAGGGCAACTCCAAATCCTCCGCTCTGTGGCGGCATGTGCTGCGCAACGCCATGATTCCCGTGGTCACCTTCCTGGCCATGACGGTGGCGGACATTATGGCCGGGTCCATTGTGGTGGAGCAGGTCTTCGGCATCCCCGGCCTGGGCAAGATGCTGGTCACCTCCATTGGCAACCGGGACTATCCGGTGGTGCAGGCCATTGTGGTGCTCATTGCCACGGTGGTGGTGGTGTGCAACTTCGCCGCCGACCTGCTCTACCGGGTCATGGACCCCAGACTGAGAGGACGGTGAGACGAGATGAGAAAACGCAACTGGTATGGACGGCTGGGCCTGGTGCTTACCGTGCTCATGGTGGGTTTTGCCGGGGTTGGCATGTTCTGGACCCCCTATGAGCCCACCGCCATGGTGGGAGCGGACAAGTACGCCGCCCCCTCTCTGGCCCACCCCTTCGGCTGCGATCAGCTGGGCCGGGACATCCTGTCCCGCACCATGGAGGGAGCGGGCAGCACCCTGATGATCGCCCTGGCCGTGCTGGCCATCGGCTTTGTGGCAGGACTGCTCATCGGCGCCTTCTGCGGCTACTACGGCGGCGTGGTGGACGCTCTGGTCATGCGTCTCAGCGATGCTCTGGCCGCCTTCCCCAGCATTCTGCTGGCCCTGGTGGTGCTGGCGGTGATCGGCCCGGGCAAGTATAACGTCATCGGGGCCCTGGGTATTCTCTTTATTCCCAGCTTTGCCCGTCTGGTGCGGGGGGAGTTTCTCAAATACCGGGACCGGGACTTCGTGCGCTCGGCCCGGCTCATGGGAGTGCCCAATGGGCGCATCCTCTTTGTTCATATCCTCCCCAACACCTGGCCCACCCTGCTGTCAGGCCTCACCATTGGCTTTAACAATGCAGTGCTGGCCGAGGCATCCATGAGCTATCTGAGCATCGGCGTCACTGCCCCGGATGTGAGCCTGGGCCGGATGCTCAACGAGGCGCAGGGTGTGTGGTCCACCGCCCCCTGGTGCATGCTCTGTCCCGCCCTGGTGGTGGTGCTCACCATCCTGGGCGTGAGTATGCTGGGCGAGGGCCTGCGGGAAAGGATGGCGGCATGATGTTACAGATCCAACATTTGAAAATTGCATTTCCCCACCCCAAGGGCCACTTTGAGGCGGTGAAGGACTTCTCTCTCTCCGTGGAGGAGGGCCAAGTCATTGGTATTGTGGGAGAGTCCGGCTCGGGCAAGTCCATGACCGCCCACGCCATCATGGGCCTGTTGGACCGGAAGAGCGTGCAGGTGTCCGGCTCCATCCGCTTTGAGGGGGTGGAACTGCTGGACCTTACCCGCACCCAGATGCGCAGCTATCAGGGCAAGGACTTGTCCATCATCTTCCAAGAGCCCATGACCAGCCTCAATCCCACCATGAAGATTGGCCCCCAGGTGGAGGAGGCTCTGCGCATCCACACCAAGATGTCTGCCAAGGAGCGCAAGGCCCGGGCTCTGGAGGCTATGGCTCTGGCAGGCCTGCCCAACCCGGAACAGCTGTACCCCCAGTACCCCCACCAGCTGTCCGGCGGCATGCGTCAGCGGGTGATGATCGCCGCGGCTCTGGTGCTGCGGCCCAAACTGCTCATCGCGGACGAGCCCACCACTGCCCTGGATGTGACCATCCAGGCGCAAATCCTGGATACCCTCAAGGAGATCAACCGGAAAGAGGGCATTGCCATCCTCTTCATCTCCCATGACCTGGGGGTCATCCGGGCCCTGTGCCACCACGTGGTGGTGATGCAGCAGGGGGAGATCGTGGAGGCTGGGGATGTGGAGCAAGTGTTTCACCACCCTCAGAAGGCGTATACCCAGCGGCTCATTGCCTCCCGTCCCACTCGAACCAAACTGAAAGCAGGTGGCAGCCATGGCTGAGAAACCAATGGTGAACATTCAGGGCCTCAACAGCTACTATGGCAAGGGACGGGAGCGCCGTCAGGTGCTGCGCAATGTCTCTCTCACCTTGGCCCCCGGCGAAGTGCTGGGAATTGTGGGCGAGTCCGGCTCCGGTAAATCCACCCTGGCCAAGTGCATTCTGGGTGTGGTGAAAGACATTGAGGGCACGCTGGAGGTCACCGCCTTCCGGCCTCAGATGGTGTTTCAGGACCCCTATGGCTCCCTGAATCCCGCCAAGTCGGTGGGCTGGTTTTTGGAGGAGCCCCTGCGGGTGCTGGGGGTGAAGGACAAGAAGGAGCGGAAGGCCCAGGCCATTGACATGCTGCAGCAGGTGGGCCTGGGAGAGGAGCACTATGCCCGCCGCCCCTCCCAGCTCTCCGGCGGTCAGCGTCAGCGGGTGGCCATTGCCGCCGCCCTCATCGGGGGCAGCCGCCTCATTGTGTTGGACGAGCCGGTGTCTGCCCTGGACGTGACCATGCAGGCCCAGATTCTCCAGCTGCTGGTGGACTTGAAGGCAAAGTTCCGCCTGTCCTACCTGTTCATCTCCCACGACCTGGCGGTGGTCTATCAGATCTGCGACCGGGTGGCGGTGATGTACCAGGGGGAGATCGTAGAGCAGGGAGACGTGGATACCATCTATGACAATCCCCAGCACGACTACACGAAAAAATTGCTCCAGGCCTCTCTGGCTCTGGAAGAATAAGAAAGACCGAGGGCGGACTGCTAATATGGCAGTCCGCCCTCGGTTTTTTAGGACTTGTTTCGGATCAAATAACTCACTCCGTAGGCCACCCAGGCCACGGCGCACCCGGTCAGGGGGGCCGTGCACCAGTAGGCAAAGAGAACCCAGCCCAAGAGGGTCCACTGGGTGAGGCAGAGCCATACCAGCCCCACCCCAGCCAGAATGCCCAGGGGAAGGAAGAGGCGGACCGGGATGGAGCGGGTGCGGCACAGTATCAGCTGCAACAGAAACATGGGAATGAAGTGGGAATAGATGAGGAGGGCCTGGTGCCAGACGGGAATGTCGATGGGCAAGTGCCAGAAGGCGGAGACAAAGATGACGGCATATCCCACAGCCGTCACCCAGAACAGCCGGGACAGCACACGGTTGGTGTTGGGATTCCAATCTTTCATAACAATACCCCCTTTTGTTGGTACTTTGAAATGTCGAATGGAAAGAAATTCGAACGTTCAAATCTTATGATAGAATAAGCCCTCGGCAGAGTTTTCCCGCCTCCAGGCGGGGAAATAAATTGAGATGAGTCTTTTCCCAGGACATGTGCATGCAGCGGGCTGCTTTCTCGAGAAAATGCTTGCATTTTCGAGAAACATGATGATGCCCCCTTTCCCTGGTACCTTCAGTATACCGGAGGGAAAGGGGGCTGTATAGTGCTATGGGATAGGTGGACGCTTCGACGGGATAGGTGGTCTTAGTGGGACTCTTTCAGCAGCAACACCGACTCATAGGGCCGCAGGGTCCACTCGCTCTGGGGTGCGCTGTCCGAATAGTTGGACAGCAGCACCCGGTAACCATCCAGCTCCACGGGAGTCTTCCATATGCACTCCTTGGGATAGAAGTTGCTGACGCAGATGAGCTCCTGGCCGGGAATTTTGCGCTGGTAGGCCAGCACGGCGGGATGGTGGGGGGTGAGGGGGGTGAAGTCGCCCTGGGCGAACACGTCGTATTCCTTGCGCAGGCGGATGAGGGCCTGATAGTGGGCGAAGATGGAGCTGTCATCCCCCACTTGAGCCTGAGCGTTGATGGTGGCGGTGTTGGGATTGACGGAGATCCAGGGCTCACCGGTGGTGAAGCCGCCGTGGGGGGTGGCATCCCACTGCATGGGGGTGCGGCTGTTGTCCCGGGAGTGCACCTTGAGAATGTTGTACACGCTCTCTTCGCTCATGCCCTTATCCCGGAGAATTTGGTAGTGGTTGAGGCTCTCCACGTCCCGGTACTGGTCCAGGCTGGTGAAGTTGGCGTTGGTCATGCCCAGCTCCTCCCCCTGGTAGATGTAGGGGGTACCACGCATGGCGTGGATGATATTGGCCAGCATCTTGGCGGATTCGTTCCAGTATCTGCCCTCGTCGCCAAACCGGGACACCACCCGGGGCTGGTCGTGGTTGCACCAGAACACAGCGTTCCAGGCATTGTGAGCGGCCATGCCCTCCTGCCAGGAGAAGAGGATGTCCTTGAGCTTGCCGAAGTCGGTGGGCACCAGCACCCACTTTTCGTTGCCCATGAAGTCCACCTTCAGGTGGTGGAAGGAGAAGACCATGGACAGCTCGCCGCAGTCTGCTCCGGCGTAGCGGAAGCAGTTTTCCATGGAGGTGGAGGACATCTCGCCCACGGTGATGATCTCCGGGTCCTGGCCGAAGCTCTCCCGGTTCAGCTCCTGCAAAAATTCGTGGATGCGGGGGCCATCGGTGTAGAAGCGGCGGCCATCCCCCTGAAAGTCGTCGGCGTACTCGCCCTTGCTGATGAGGTTGACCACGTCGAAGCGGAAGCCTTTCACCCCTTTGTCCATCCAGAAGCGGACAATGTCCTGCACTTCCCGGCGCACAGCGGGGTTCTCCCAGTTCAGGTCGGCCTGGGTCTTGTCAAAGAGGTGGAGGTAGTACTTGCCCAGCTCAGGCGCATACTCCCAGGCGTTGCCGCCGAATTTGCTCTCCCAGTTGGTGGGCGGGGTGCCGTCGGGCTTGCCGGGGCGGAAGATGTAGTAGTCCTGGTATACCGGGTCCCCGGCCAGAGCCTTCTGGAACCACTGGTGGTAGGTAGAGGTGTGGTTAAACACCATGTCCAACATGATGCGGATGTTGTGGGCTTTGGCCTGGGCTACCAGTTCCTCAAAGTCGGCCATGGTGCCATACCGGGGGTCAATGGCCCGGTAGTCCGCCACGTCGTAGCCGTTGTCGTTCTGGGGGGAGACAAAGAAGGGGGTGAGCCAGATGTAGTCCACGCCCAGCTGTTCCAGATAGTCCAGCTTGACGGTGACCCCCTTCAGGTCGCCCAGTCCGTCTCCATTGGTGTCCAGAAAGGACTTGGGGTAGATCTGGTATACCACGCTGTTGCGAAAGTCTTTCATAGTAGGTTCCTCATTCCATAGTGATGATGGCGGTCTGGCCGGCCTGGGCATCCAGTCCGGTGTGGAAGGTGAAGTGGACAGAGCCGGGCTCGGTGATCACAAAGGCGGTGGTGGTGGGATGTCCGGCGGCTTTGATTTTCTCGGGGTCGAAGGAGATGAGTTTGTCGCCGGTGCGCACCCGGTCACCCTCCTGGACAAAGAGCTGGAATCCGTCGCCGCCCATGGTGACGGTGTCCATGCCCACGTGGATAAGCAGCTCCACACCGTTGTCCAGCAGCAGGCCGCAGGCGTGTTTGCTGTCGGTCATGACGGTGGACACGGTGGCATCAGCGGGGGCTACCACCACGTTGCCGGTGGGCTCGATGCCTACGCCCTCACCCAGAATGCCCTGGGAGAACACCTGGTCGGGGATCTGCTCCATGGGAATGACGTGGCCGGAGAGGGGGGCCTTGATCTCAGTGGAGGTCTCAGCGGGAGTTCCCAGGGTGGGAGCGGGAGCGGCCTCTTGGTCGGTGCCCAGGGCAGCGGCATCCAGCTTGCGCTTACCCACGATCAGAGTGAGTACGAAGGGCACCACGATGGCCACAGCCATGGCCAGCAGGAAGGTGAGATAGAACTGGGGCTTGATGGACAGGATGCCGGGCAGACCACCCACGCCGATGGAGTAGGCCTCGGAGCCGGTGACAATGGAGATGACAGCGGCCAGGCCGGAGCCAATCATGCCGCACACCAGGGGGAAGCCGTACTTCATGTTCACGCCGAACAGGGCGGGCTCGGTGACGCCTAGGTAGCAGGAGATGCAGGCGGGGATATTCACCTGCTGGGCCCGCTCGTTCTTCTTTTGCAGCACGGCCATACCCAGTACCGCGGAGCCCTGGGCGATGTTGGACAGGGCAATCATGGGCCACAGAATGGTGCCGCCGTACAGGTTCACCAGCTGGGTGTCGATGGCGTTGGTCATGTGGTGCAGGCCAGTCATGACAATGGGGGCATAGAACAGGCCAAAGGCGGCGGCGAACAGCCAGCGCACGGGAGAGGTGAGGCCGGCGTATACCACCGAGGCGATGGCGTCACCGATGGCCCAACCAATGGGGCCCACAATGGTGTGGGCGATGATGACCGCAGGCACCAGGGAGAAGAAGGGGACTACAATCATACTGATGACTTCCGGACAGATCTTTTTCAAACCTTTTTCCAGATAGACCAGCACAAAACCAGCCATCATGGCGGCAATGACCTGGCCCTGGTAGCCGATCATCTGTACCTGGGCAAATCCGAAATCCCAGACGGGAATTTCTGTGGCAGTGGCCACCGAGAAACCGTTGAGCAGCTGAGGAGAGACCAGAGTCAGGCCCAGAATGATGCCGAGAATCTGGGTGGTACCCATCTTCTTGGAGATGGACCAGCAGATGCCCACGGGGAGCATGTGGAAGATGGCCTCGCCAATGATCCACAGGAAGCTGTACACGCCAGCCCAGAACTGGGAGGTGTCTGCCAGGCTCATGGTGCCGTCGGCGAAGAAGTTGATTTCACCGATGATGTTGCGGAAGCCCAAAATCAGACCGCCGCAGATCAGGGCGGGAATGATGGGGGCGAAGATCTCACCCAGAGTGCCTACGGCCCGCTGAATGAGGGACTGGTTGGACTTGGCGGCGGCCTTCACCGCGTCTTTGCTCACCCCTTCTACCCCGGCGTAGGCGGTGAATTCCTTGTAGAAGATGGCCACATCGTTGCCGATGATGACCTGGAACTGTCCGGCCTGGGTAAAGGTGCCCTTGACGGCGGGAATCTCCTCGATTTTGGCCACATCAGCCTTGCTGGGGTCCACCAGCACGAACCGCATCCGGGTCATGCAGTGGGAGACGGCTTGGATGTTCTCCTTTCCGCCGATGAGGGGCAGCAGCACCTCTACATCTCGTTGATACTTGGACATATGCCTTTCCTCCTTCTATTACGCACGGCAGCTTCCACTTCCGGGTCCCACACTCCCGTACCTCTGTAGATATTAACGATACACCACTTGTTTAAACAAGTCAATTCGCCAAAGGTGATAAACATTTTCCTCCATTTTTAGGCATATGGTCAATTCCCCGGGGGCAGGGGGTGCGGAGTTGACAAGAACTGAGAGGGGGAGTATGCTAAAAAGATAAAGCGATCAATCAACAAGGTGGAGAAGCTATGCCTCGTGAAAAATTTACCCAAATCTACGCAACGTTGAAGGAGCGGATTGAGTCCGGCATTTACCCGGTGGGCCAGCTGCTGCCCTCTGAGAATACCCTCATTGGGGAGTTTGGCTGTTCCCGGAACACGGTGCGTCGGGCCATTTCCGAGCTGGTGCGGGATGGGTATGTGCAGACCAGCCAGGGGAAGGGCGTGTGCAACATCTTCCAGCCCATCGAGTGCTCCTCCTACACCATGGGTACCATTGAGTCCTTCCGGGAGACTGCCCGGCGCACGGGACAGCACACCGCCACCCGGGTGGTGCTGTTGGAGCGGTGCGTGGCGGGGGTGAACATCTCCCTGCAAACCGGGTTCCCTGTGGGCACCCAGCTGTTTTCCCTCAGCCGTGTCCATGAGATGGATGGGAGGCCCATCATTTTAAATCACAGCTATCTCCGGGTGGACTGCATGCCAAATCTGACGGAGGAGATTGCCCAGGGCTCGCTGTACCGATATCTGGAGGAGGAGCTGGGTATGGTGGTTGTCACCAGCAAACGCACCATCACCGTGGAGCAGGCCACCCCTGCCGATGAGAAGTGGCTGGACTTGGGGGAGTACAACTGCGTGGCGGTGGTGAGCAACCAGGTGTACAACAGCCAGGGCGTGATGTTTGAATACACCCAGTCCCGCCATGTGCCTAGCATCTTCCGCTTTCAGGACAATGCGGTGCGCCGAAGCCCAGGCCATGGTGCCCGGCACGCTTTGGTTTGAAGAGACAGAAAAGGCTTGCCCGCTGCATATGCAGCGGGCAAGCCTTTTTTTCAACTTTGGGAAAGATTACGCTCTGCGTCTCCGATAGGTCACCAGAACCAGTCCGGCCACAGAGAGCAGCAGTCCCGCCACCGGCCATAGGGTGACGCTGTCACCGGTTTCGGGGACAGACGAACCAGGCAGGGTGGGAGCGGGGGCGCTGTCCGGCTTGGGGGTCACATCAGGGCTGGGGGCCGAAGTGGGGACAGGAGCCTGGGTGGGAGCAGGAGTCTCGGTAGGAGCGGGGCTCTCAGAGGGAGCGGGAGTGGGCTCCGGAGACACCGTGGGCTCAGGCGTAGGTGTAGGTGTAGGTGTGGGGGTGGGAGTCGGGGCATCTACCAGCCCTTGCACGGCATCCTTCAGGGAAGAGAGGGCGTCGTTGACCTGGGCCTGGGTGGCGGCAGCGTTCTGCTCCACGGTTTTGGCTTCGGTCAGAGCGGTCTGGAGAGCGCTCCAGCTATCCGCGGTGTAGTCGGCCTGGTGGAGGGCTTCCGCCTCAGCAATGGCAGCCTGGAGCTGGGACTTGTCCACCGCCTCCTGCTGGGCGGATACCTTCACCACGGCAAAGGCGTGTTTGGGAAGGTTGACCACTGGCACACTGCCCAGCTCCACCGTCTCAGTTTCCACATGGACCTTGTCGGGGTCATCCGGGGTGTTCTCATCGGCAATGCCCTCAGTGGCCAGATACTGGACTTCCACAGAACGGTCAGACAGATCCATGCCCGGAATGTCCAGCTGAATGTTATAGTCGTTGAAACGATCCACATTTACCATGGCCAGATAGACATTGCCCTCATCGTCTTTGCTGGCCAGAACAGACACGGCGGTGACGTTGTTCTGGGTCTTGGGGGAATTCAATTCCGTGCCCAACACATGGTCGCCAAATCCAGAGTTGAGCATCTGGAAGACACGGGCGGAGGGAGTGGCAAAGTAGGTGAACTCACCCTCTCCGGTGGTGGTACTCGCCCCCTCCTGGGGTACCACCTGGATCACGGCCTGCTGTGTGGGGCCAAGGGAGTCGGCCTGATCCTGATACCAGTCGGACAGGCAATGCTTCTGGATGTAGGGACTGCCCAGATTCACATACTCCATCATCACTTTGGCGATGTACAGCGCATGGGTCTGGGAACGCACCTGAGACTCGGTGTTGTAGTGGATGCCAAACTCGCTGACGACAGGTACTTTTCCATCGGGCAGTTTGGAGGCAAAATTCTTCACCGGGTTGACGCCGCTGCCCTCGGTTTTGAGCATGGCGTTGTCATAGAACTCCTCGGCGGTGCTGCCGTTGACGGTGCCGGAATAGGGGTGGACTACCACACCGTCGTACAGGTCGTTGTAACCGCCTGCGGCCATCTTGTTGACAAAGCCCTCGGTCTCATAGCCTGCGTAGACAAAAATCTCCTGGTCGGTGCCGTTGAGGCGGTTGATCTCGTCCATGGTGTCCCGCATGGCCTGGGACACGTCCACAAAACCGTCCCGGTCCACGCTGTAGGTGGCGTAGATGTTCTGTCCCTTGGGGGGAATCTTGCCATGGACACCGTCTCCGAACTGGATGGAGCCATTGGCGTAGTTGACCACACAGTGGGTGTCCTCAGGCCCGGAATTGGCCAGGCTGTCCACCACGGTCCACTCTGCCGGGTTGTCGTCCGGCCCCACAAAGACCCGAACGCCGTCGTTCACCGCCCGGAAGTCGGGGTCATCCACAATTTGCCCATCCTCCCCCATGATTCCGGGGTTCAGATTGGCATAGCGCAGGAAGCGCACCAAGTTGGCGCTGCCGTCGGACCGAGAGGCCACCTTGTTCCAGTCCTCCTCGTCCACGGTGTACCGCTTGTTGATGTTGGCCACGCCGCCGTTGATGTAAGCGTTTTCACGGCCGCCGTCCACATACAGAGTCCAGTAGCCCTGGGAATAGACGCCATCATCTCTCTGGGCATCGGGGCCCAGGTGCATCTCGTTGCCGATTTCAAAATAGCGTACGTTGTAGGGTTCCACATGGCCATTGGCCGCCCGGACATCCGCCCAGGCAATGCCGCCGTTGGGGTTGGTGCCCACCTCGGCATTCATATACTCCACCAGGTCGGCGGCGTCCTGCGCACTGCCACGGCCCAGGCTGTAGACATAGATCATCTCAGAGCCCATTTCATCGGCAAAATCTGCGGCCTCGCCCAAGCCAAAGTTGGGGGCGATGCCGGTCTGATTGCCGCTGTTATACAGGCCGTGAATCTGATTTTTCCGGCTCTCCTTGTCTCCCAGGGTGGTTCTCCAGTTGAACAGGTTAGAAATGGTGCCGCCGGGGTAGCGGATGGAGCCGAAGCCCGCCTGCTGATACAGCGCAGCGAACTCCTCGTTCATCTTCATGGTCTCGGAATCAAAGGTACCGTAACCATTGTAGGAGTAACGGTGGTTGATGCCGAAGATGCTGTCGGCATCAATCTCCCGCTGGATGTCGTCCAGATTCACCGTCAGCTTCAGGGGCATGGCGGCCCGATAGTTGGCAATGGCATTTTCCAAAGCGGTGTAGGCGGCCTTTACCTGGGTCAAATTAGAGGCCTCTGCCGCTCCGTCCAATGCCGCTTTCAGGGCCACAGCCACGGCATGGGCGCTGTCCAGACTTCCGCTGTTATACAGGGCCTGTCCCTCTGTCACCAGCTCCTGGAGCTGCTGCCGGCACAGTGCATCTGCCTTGTCCGCATACACGGCCCAGGCCTCGTCATCGGTGAGCGCCTTGTTGTAGACATAGAACTCGTCCACGTCGCCCCGCATAGGGTGGGGATTGTTGTTTCCTGCTGTCTTATGGGCACCCAAGCGCAGCGTCAGCACCTGGTTGATGGAATTCGTAGTCAAAGCCTGCTGACTGTCCAATTCTCCGTTGATGTAGAACTTGACCTGGTGGCTGTCTTGGTCAATGGTAATGGTGATATGCTCCCATCCACCCTTGACCACGCTGTGTTGAGAGACCACGTCCGTACCATTGACATAGGTGTGGTACTTGCCATCTCCCCGCAATGTCAACACGGATCGGCCATTGCCCTCGTGCTGGAGCATCACCGTGGATGCCGCGCTGTCGTCCCCCGTGATGGAGGTGTCATAGCGGTACCACATGGAAAACGAGGTGGATCCGCTTCCGGTGTTGATGTAGTCGGTCAGGCGCAGGTAATTGTCTGTACCGGAGCCAAAGCGGAGCACATTCCCAAAGACGGGATTGCCGCTGTCCACCAGCTTTACGCCGTCGCCCACCAGAGTGGCTTCGGTCCCCTGGTCGCTGGTGAGGGAATCAAAGTTCCAGTGGTCCTTCAGCTGCTGGGTGGGGGCTGCTGCGGTGGTGCGGGTATACAAGGCCGGGGATAGTAGAAGGCTCAGTGCCAGCGTGGATGCCAGCACACGCTTCAGGATGGATTGCTTCATATCTGCCTCTCCCTTTTCTATAAAATACATGGTAATTTTATCAGTGAAACCGTATAAAGTCAACAAATAGTTTCTGGAATGAAGGGGGCAGGAAATGACAGAAAAGGGGAGTTGACAAAGGAACGGCAGGTCCCTATAATGAACAATATTCAGTATGGAGGTGATGGGATGAATACCGTGGTAACATCCAGGGAGGAAATTTTGAATACCTGCCGTCAACTGGTGCAGCAGCAGGATTGGTCTGCGGTGAGCATTCGATCTGTGGCTGCGGCTTGTGGGGTATCTGTAGGCTCGATTTACAACTACTTTCCCTCCAAAGAGGACTTGATGGCCGATACTGTGGAGAGCGTGTGGTGTGAGCTGTTTCATCGCCCGGAGGATGAGGCGGCGTTTCATGACCTCCAGGCGTGTGTGGCTTGGCTGTATCAGCGCATGGAATATGGAAGCAAAAAATACCCTGGCTTCTTTACCCTCCATGCTCTGGGGCTGTTGGGCGAGGAGTCATCCCAGGGGCGCCAGCGCATGGAAAAGACCTGGGAGCATATGCGCAGCGGCTTGTGTCTGGTGCTGCGGCGAGATCCTAAGGTTAGAGCAGATGCCTTTGACGACAACTTTACCCCCCAGCAAATGGCGGATGTGTTGTTTTCTCTGCTACTATCGGCCTTGGTTTGCGGGAACTACGACCCCACCGCAGTGTTGGAGTTGGTGAAACGCGCACTGTATTGAACGTCCCCCGTGTTTGCGGGGGAATGTTTCAGCTCAAGGTGAACCATGTTCACCGGAAAGGAAGGAATATATGAAGGTTAAATATTACACCCTTCTGCTTCTGGCCTGTCTGGTCTGGAGTGGGGCGGGGGTGAATATCCTGCGCATCGGACTGATTACCTATCCCGGTTATATCACCCTGGTGAATGTGGTGCTGTCCTGCGTGGTGTTTGGGGTATTTCAACGATTTGTATTTGGACGATTGGTGAACAAGCACACCGGACGAATTTTGGGGTATGAGGAGGAACGGAAATTTTTCTGGCACTTTTTTGATGGGAAATCCTTTGCCATCATGGCGGTGATGATGAGCGGCGGAATCGCCCTGCGGGCCTGGAGCCTGGTTCCAGACCGATTCATTGCCGTGTTCTACACGGGGCTGGGAGCGGCGCTGCTGCTGGCCGGGATATTGTTTGGGGTACAGTATGTACAGATGCGATGGAGGATCAAAGAGAGACAGGAGGATGGGGCATGAAACGATATGTGAATACCGCTTTGGTGTATGCCGTGTTAGCCATGATCGGCGGAGTGTTTTACCGGGAGTTCACCAAATTCCAGGGCTTTACCGGGAAGACGACCCTTTCGGTGGTGCACACCCACTATTTTGTGTTGGGGGTGTTGGTTTTCCTGCTGCTGCTGGTGTTGGAAAAGCAATTCTCCTTCTGCCGAACCAGGACACGCCGGGTACTGGCGGTCTACCATGTGGGACTGAACATGACGGCAGTGATGTTTGTGGTGCGTGGGGTGACCCAGGTGTTGGCGTTGAACCTGTCCAAAGGTGCCAGCGCAGCCATCTCTGGCATGGCCGGAGTGGGGCACATTCTGCTGGGGGTCAGCCTAGTGCTGGTCCTGCTGGAAATCAAGCGGAGTATATAAGCAGTAAAACGAGCCAATCTCTTGCAACAGAGATTGGCTCGTTTTCTATGCCTGACGGAGCAGAGCGGGCTTTGCCCCGACGAAGTGACAGGACCTGAACCAATGGCCCCCAGAGCTGGCGCTCTGTGCGCCATGAGGCGGCGGATTTCAATGCAAGAGGCCGCAGGTTCAACCAGCCATACAAGCAAAAAACACCGCCGACAAATGTCGACGGTGTTTTTTGGTCCCCCGACCGATTTTAAATCCGAACTTTCAATATCAGAAAAATCAAGCCTTGTTTCGCCCTCTTTGTAGTTAAAGGTAATCAAAATATGGTCATCAAAGATGGTCACGGAGTTTACAAAGCTGTCAATGAGCTGCCGACGCTCGTCCAGCTTGCTCACATCCAGTTTACGGAAACGGCAAATCCAGAATGTCACATCCTCACGGGAAAGTAACGGCTTCTTGATTTCCTCCTGGATGATGTGCAGTTCAATGTCCTTTTTCCGTTCCTCCAGCTCGTCAAGGCGCTGTTTCGTGGACTGGTTGATAATCCCCATTTGGATGGCGTTGAGCATATTGGTGATACCTCGCTCGGTTTCTTCCAACTGCTTGCGGAGGGCGGGAAGTTCGCTGCTTTCCTTGCCCTGCAAGTCCATCACAGCGTCCGCTATGTACTCCACAAAATTGTCATCCATGACTTTCGCCATGGTTGCGTTTACCACGGCATTTTCCAGGGGCAGCTTGCGGACGCTCTTGTGTTTGGTGCTGCAAGTCTTGTGCTTCTTGGTGTTCACACAGCGGTAATAATGGTACTTCCGGCCTTTGCTGGCGCTGGTGCCGCTCTCGCCCACCATCATAGCACCACAAGTGCCGCAAAAGAGTTTCGTGGTCAAAAGATAATCGTCCTCGGCCTTGTGGCGGGCCGGGGCTTTCCTGTTGGTTTCAAGCCGCTGCTGCACCCTGTCGAACAGGTCTTGCGGGACAATGGCGGGAATACCGCCGGGGGTGACGATATGGCGGTAACTGTATTCCCCGATATACTTTCGGTTGTGGAGGATCGCCGCCACAAAATTCAAATCAATCTTTTTGCCCCGTACCGTTGTCACTCCGGCACCATTCAGCCAATCCCGGATATTCTTCATTGTTTCGCCCTTGTCGTAGCGGATGAACATTTCCAGCACCACAGGGGCGGTATGCGGGTCGATTTGATAATACTTGTCCTTGTCAATGGCAAAACCAAAGGTGGGCGTACCGCCGTTATATTTGCATTTGAGGGCGTTTTCCGTATGGCCCCGGATGACTTTCTCGGACAGTTCAGCGGAGTAATATTCCGCCATGCCCTCCAACATACTTTCCAGAATGATACCCTCCGGCCCCTCGGAAATGTTCTCCGTGGCGGACAGCACCTTAACGCCATACTTGCGAAGCTGGGCCTTGTAGTGGGCGCTGTCATAGCGGTTGCGGGCGAAACGGTCAAGTTTCCAAACAATGATAACATCAAAGAGGCCCTTGGCGCTGTCCTTAATCATCTGCTGGAAGTCCGGGCGGTGGTCGGTCTTGGCAGACATGGCCCGGTCAATGTATGTCCGCAAGATGGTTATATCATTTTTCTTGCAGTAGGCCGTACACTCCCGGAGCTGGCCCTCAATACTTTCTTCCCGCTGGTTGTCGCTGGAATACCGGGCATAGATCACCGCTTTCATTCTTCTTTCGCCTCCTCAGTCATAATCCGTAGCAGCGCCTCTTTTAACCGTTGATTCACAGGTGCTTTCGGGTCAAAGCACATCTCTATAAATTCCCGCATTTCCCGGCTCTGCTCCGTTTTCTCTCTCAACGCCTGGGGCTTGTATTCGTACAGCTTGCCCCTTGGGTCATCGGTACGGCAATACAGATAATCCATTGATACATCAAAATAATCGGCGTACTTGATGAAGATTTCCGGAGCCGGGGTGGTCTGGCCTGTTTCGTATCGGTTGATACGGGATTGCTGCACACCTAAAATTCCTGCCATGTTTACCTGGGTCAGCCGCACACCCTCGCGCAAGGCCCGAAGCCGCTTTCCAATCTGCTCCATGAAAATCCCTCCTGTCAAAGTTAAAATATCACAAATCAAGATATTTGTAAATACAGTTTTGCGTTCTTCCAAAATATCTTTGCGGGTGTCAGCCAGCCTGCGGCTGACACCCCTTGATAACCTGCAAAGTCCAATGGAGCGCCCTTGTCAATGGCGGCTATTGCCGTTTATCTTGACCATTGACAGGGGCGCTCCATTGGACTATTCGTTATTGTCTGCTTTGTAGACCATCAATGTATGAACTTACTTTTTCCTTGTCCATATCACTTAACTGGCGATAAATATGCAGGTGTTCCAACTCTTTTGAAGTAAGATCACTTTGCCTAATCTGGTGTTTCAAGTCCGATAATCCAGCAAGATAATCAAGGGACACACCAAAAAATTGAGCAATAGTAATCAATGTTTCTAAGTCGGGTGTTCTATCGCCAATCTCGTAGGCACTAATAGTTGATTGGGAAACATTCAATTTAAGGGCCAATCCATCTTGACTGAGCCGCCGTTCTTCCCTTAGTTCTTTTAACCGTATCACATTACCACTCTCCCAAATAAATGGTATCGCAAATTGTTGTATTTGGTACCCGTATGTGTTATATTAAATACCTGTAATACGGGTAACTGCTTGAGCAGATGGGAGGGTGTATGTATGAAAGACATTCCATATAGTGAGTTAAAAGAGGACAGGCGTGCTTATGACATCATGCTACTTCGAGATCAGTACAACAATACATTTGCAGATATTGCAAAGGAGTATGGAATATCTTTAGTCCGGGCAAGAGAACTATATAGCCGGGTAAAAATTAAACAGATTCGGCTATACATTCGGCATATCTCAATCGCACTTGGCTATGACAACACAGTTGAGGTCAGAAAGGTCTATGACGCTGCACATGAATGTTTTCAAGACTTCTCATATGCCTGTGCATACCTGGAAAAGAAATATAGTAGCATATTGGTTGAGTATCGGGCCGGAGAACCAGGTATGCCAAAGGAATACATTAAAAACTTGCCTCCGCTAAAGAAGAGCCTTAACCCGGAGATTGTTTCCCGCATTGTTGAAATGCGAGAAGTTGAAAAAGCAACCTTTACCGCAATAGCAAAAGAAATGGCTATTACACCAGAAAAAGCAAAACATACATACGATATGTTTTACCATCAACAGGTCTTAGACCTCATTGAGCCATTACAGCAGAAAGCCAGCAGTTATGAGGAAAAGAGAGCTATATGGCAACATTACTTTGGCAAGTACAGATCAGCTAAAAAGCGATATGAAATGATATTGGAAGAAAAAAGAGAAACACAAAATATAGAGTAATTTACAGAAAGTTCATCAATATGTAGTCTGTTTGTGGTAATGTATGATAGCGGGTAAAAAAACTTTGTTGAAATTGAAAACACGAGTCAAATGAAAACGCCGCTTTCAGCGGCAACCAAAGCGGAAGCTGTCCTATGGACGGCATGAAAAACAACGAGGTGGGCGGTAACGCCCGAACAATCCCACATGCAGGCGGGAAAAGTTTGCTGCACTTGCCAACCCGGTATCCTGCGGGAACAACGGCCCAGCGTAGTCCAAAACTGCGCCAATGAATTTCTTTCGTGAACGGGCTTTGCGCCGGAGGTGGATAATACAGTTATTCACCAACAGCGTTTCACGGGAGGAGGTGGCGGCTATGGCATATTCTATCTTTCACCATAGCAAGCTGAACACAAACAATCAGCAGACCACCTCCGGCAATAGGCCCACATAGGCAATTTATAACCAGGGGAAACCGCTTTGGCTTACAGGAAGCCGAAGCAAAGCCCCGGTTATAAAAGGAACGAACAATCTGCCCTGGCAAGGCAGATCCAGGCAGACCTCCAAAAACTCGGTATGACACAAAAGGAACTGGCAACCGCAAGCGGTATGCCGGAGGCCAGAGTGAGCCGGATTTTGCGAGGTGGAAAAGTACGGCTGACAGAACAGGACATTAACCAGTTAGCCCTTGGCCTTAGAAAGACAACGGCGGAACGGGACAATCTGCGGTATCTCGCATGGCCCGAACTGTACGAGATCGACAAGGCGTTAAAGCGGCGTGACGGGTGTGTGTTTCTCGTAAACTGTGAACTGGCCGAACAAGGACTTCCCTTATTGGGAAACAATTTTGAAGAATGACAGGAAACCGCCGTCCCAGGCAGCAAGTGGGACGGCGGTAAATTTTTTTGCCAGAATTTCACCAGTGAAATTTTCAATGGATTTTCTGCGGTATGATAGGGCCACACAAGGACTTGTGACCATATCACCAGGGCGGCGGACGGGCCATCCACCGCCCACAGTATAACGGAGGAAATTGCTATGAAAATCACTGACCTTATCATTGACCCTAAGAGCCTGGGGAACAAGCTGTGGCTGGTGGATGTGTCCCCGGCCTATGAGTACCAGAACAACAGGCGGACGGATACCGTCCTCGGCTACCGCTATACCGTGGCCCTGCCGGACAAGTGCTTGGACAAAATTCATGTCCGCATCGACGGTGAAAAGCGTATGGACACCCCGGACGGCTATGCGGAAGTGCGCTTTGACGGCCTGGAGGTATTCATCTATTGGAGCCAGGGCCAGCCCCAGGTGGGGGCCAGGGCTGCGGACATCCATCTGGTGAATTCGAAAGCCTGATGACCTGGGCGGCGCTGGAGAGGCCAGCCGGGATAAGGACAGTCCCCTCAAGGGAATGGCCCCCGGCGGCAGCGCCAGCGCCGCCCTCCCATAAGGGTCAGTATTACCCCTTATGGGAAACTTGTAGCATGTAGCAATACAAGGGAGGCTTTACATGGGCAGCAACAGCCAATCCCGAAAATGGGCGTTGGTTATCAACAATCCATCAGAGGCCGGATTAGACCATAGCGCCATCAAGGAAATCTTACAGAGGTTTTCCCCGGCCTATTACTGCATGGCCGACGAAACAGCGTCAACGGGGACATATCACACGCACTTGTTTTTCTATGCTCCATCGCCTGTGCGCTTTGCCACCATCAAAAACCGCTTTCCAACGGCGCACATCGAAAAGGCATATGGAACGGTACAGGAAAACCGGGCATACATCCGCAAGGAGGGCCGATGGGCAGATACCGACAAGGCGGAAACCTCGGTGCCTGGGACATTCGAGGAATGGGGCGAGGCTCCACCGGAACGGGCGGAGAAACACCCGGAGATGTTCCGGCTCGTTCAGAATATCCGGGACGGCCTGACCACCACGGAGATCATTGACGATAATCCCGCCATGGCCTTTCGTGTCCGTGATATTGACCTGCTGCGGCAGACCTTGACGGCGGAAAAGTACGCCGTGGAGAATAGGCCCTTGCAGGTGTCCTACCTCTACGGGGCCAGCGGTGCAGGCAAAACACGGAGCATTTACAGCACCCATGACCCCCGGAGCATTTACCGGGTGACAAACTACCGAGCCACAAGGGGCATTTCCTTTGACGGCTACCACGGGCAGGAAGTGCTGGTGTTCGAGGAGTTCAGCAGCCAAATTCCCATTGAAGATATGCTCAACTACCTGGACATTTATCCTCTGTCCCTCCCGGCCCGATACAATGACAAGACGGCCTGTTACACAAAAGTATATATCACATCTAACTCGCCGCTGGAAAATCAATATTGGATGGAACAGCAGGCGAGGCCGGAAACCTGGCGGGCATTTCTCCGCCGTATCCATACCGTGGTGGAGTACCTCCCGGACGGCTCCACGATCATCCATAAGAAAGTGGGCTTTTCCTATGACAAGAAGTGATAAAGACACGATTCACAAGCGGACGGAAAACCGTCGCTTATTTCAACGCATGAAAACGGGGCTTGAGGTGATTAAGCACACTCCTTACAAGGGCGTGCTGCTGGGAGCCTATCTGGTGGGCGCTGCGCTGGTCTGGCTGTTTCGGGCATACCTGTTCAGTCTGGATTCCTATGGTATGTTTTCCCCTGTTCTGGGAGCGGCTATCAACCTTTTGATTCCCCTCTATGCTATGAGCGGCCTCCTGGCTTTCCTGGCGCTCCTGGGAACGCCCTGGGGCAGCAAAGCGGCAAAGGAGGGTTTGCAAAAAGTTGGCCTTGTCAACCATGCAGGGGAGGCCCCCGCCCTCATAGCCAAACGGCAGGACGGGAATAATCCCCGGCTGACAATCTGGGAGTTTGACCCCTGCGGGATACCGCTGGACGAGTGGGAGGATAAGCGGGCCAGGATTGAAACGGCCCTGGATATTACCATAGCAAAAATGACCTGGGCGGAGGGGCGAAAACTTATTCGTGTCTATGCCGTCCCGGCGAAAAGTGATTTCCCGGCCCTGCTCCCCTGGAAAGACAAGTACCTGTCCCCGGAAAGTTTTGTCCTGGTGCTGGGAGAAAGCCTCACAGGGGCGGTGACGGTCAACCTTGCAAATATCCCTCATATCCTGCTGGGCGGCTCTACGGGCAGCGGAAAGAGTGTGCTGTTAAAGCTGCTGATTATGCAGTCGCTCCGCAAGGGGGCGGAGGTCTACATAGCCGATTTCAAGGGCGGTGTGGACTTTCCCAAAGTCTGGCACCAAAAATGCCGGATGTGCTTCACTGAGGAAGATTTGCTCGATACCCTGGGTCAGCTTGTGGCGGTGCTGGAATACCGCAAGGGACGGCTGGCGGAAACCGGGTGTCCTAACCTTGACGCATACAACGAGGCCACAGGGGACAACCTGCCTCGGCTGGTGCTTGCCTGTGACGAGGTGGCGGAGCTGCTGGACAAGACTGGCCGGAGCAAGGAGGAAAAGGAGCGGCTGGGCCAGATTGAAAACAGGCTTGCCACCCTTGCACGCCTGGGACGGGCCTTTGGTATCCATTTAATTCTTGCCACCCAACGCCCGGACGCCAATATTCTCCCTGGCCAGATCAAGAACAACCTGGATTTCCGGGTATGCGGTAGGGCGGACAATGTACTCTCTCAAATTATTCTGGACAATACCAACGCCGCCGATCAGATTCCCAAGGACGCAAGGGGCCGCTTCATCACCGGGAACGGAGCTGTGTTCCAGGGCTATTTGTTCGACGAGAAGCAGCTTTGATGGGGTGATTCCATGCGGCGCAAAAAGAAACCCAATGACTACGGCACCGGAATACCCTATCACGACGTGGAAGCCCTGGCCCGTGTCCTGCTTCCGGAGATACAGGCTTTTTTCGAGAGCGAGGAAGGGCAGCGGGAGTTCGCCGAGTGGAAAGCACAGCAGGAAAAAGACAAGGTGAAACAGGACTAACATACAAGGCGGGAACATTTCAAAAAAATGCTCCCGCCTTAGTTTCATATCAAAATGTAGATTTGTTCATATTTTTATGTTATCCTTAAAAAATAAAATTTGACTTGAGGGAAATGTATGAAAAAATTGGTGTTTCTATTAGTGGTATTATCTCTTGTTCTTTTGCCAGCTTGCATTAAAAGCAACAATGATATTCCATCAGTAGATTTGTCACAAGTAGAAGTTAATGGTATTCAAATTGGCGACAGTATGGATTCCGTATCAGTTGATAATTATACGCCATCGACCCGATTCCCGGAAAATGAGGGAACATATAATTATGAGGAAGTACGAATAGAAACTGATGATGATATTATTACCAAAATCACGGCTACTATAAGTTCCATTTCAATTAGCGTAAATGGAGATAATACTTGTACGACCTATGATGAGGTAATGAGTTTGTTAGGTAAAGATGGCTCTATATCATGGTATGACAGAGAGCAAAATCTGCGTCAGGCCCAGTATGCTGACGATAAAAGCGGTGTAATTTGTAGTTTCGTATATAATGACAGTAATAATCAACTTGTATGGTTGGTTCTTGAAAAAAGACAATGAACATCTAAGTAAAGCGGGGAAAGCCATTGGCTTACCCCGCTTTTAGATTATAAAATATTCTCAATAGAAATGATAAATCCGAACACATTACCCACTTGGATAATGGAGTTCGGATTATCATTGTTTGGTCCGAGTGACAGGACTTGAACCAATGGCCCTCAGAGCTGGCGCTCTGCGCGCCATAAGGCGGCGGATTTCAATGCAAGAGGCCGCAGGTTCGCCGAGAAATAAAAAAGTAGAGTACTCGTAGTTACTACGAATACTCTACTTGGTCCGAGTGACAGGACTTGAACCTGCGGCCTCTTGACCCCCAGTCAAGCGCGATACCAAACTTCGCCACACCCGGATCTGAACCGAACTATGACATAGTAGCACAGTATATTTGAAAATGCAAGAGGTAAATTCGAAAAAATGAAAAAATTTTTGGGGCGGCAAACTGCCGCCCCAAAAGGATGCTTAGTAGTTCTCGCAGTGGATCTCGAAGAAGCTCTGGGGATGGGCGCAGGTGGGGCACACCTCGGGGGCAGCGGTGCCCACCACAATGTGGCCACAGTTGCGGCACTCCCACACCTTCACCTCGCTGCGGGCGAAGACCTGAGCCATCTCCACGTTGTGCAGCAGGGCACGGTAGCGCTCTTCGTGGTGCTTCTCAATGGCAGCCACCAGGCGGAACTTGGCGGCCAGCTCGGGGAAGCCCTCCTCCTCAGCGGTCTTGGCGAAGCCGTCATACATGTCGGTCCACTCGTAGTTCTCGCCCTCGGCGGCGTGGAGCAGGTTCTCGGCGGTGTCACCCAGGCCGCCCAGCTCCTTGAACCACATCTTGGCGTGCTCCTTCTCGTTGTCTGCGGTCTTGGAGAAGAGGGCGGAGATCTGCTCGAAGCCCTCCTTCTTGGCCACAGAGGCGAAGTAGGTGTACTTGTTGCGGGCCTCAGACTCTCCGGCGAAAGCGGCATGGAGGTTCTTTTCAGTCTGGGTGCCGGCATACTTGTTGGTGGCCTTGGGAGCCTCTTCCTCTACCTTCTCGAAGACGGAGGCAGGCTGCTTGCACACAGGGCAGACGAAATCCTCGGGCAGAGTGTCGCCCTCATGCACATAACCACATACTTTGCAAACCCATTTACTCATTGTTTTGTCTCCTTTCCAATGTAACTTGTCACTATGATCTTGATATATGGTGTGGAGCATCTTCTCGGCCAGCTCACTCAGGGGTGTGCCGTAGAATTGCTCATAGACCTGCAAAATTTCAGGATTTTGATCGCTGGTGCGGAGGGTCATCCCCTCGTCCCGACGATAGAGTCCGGCGATGCGGCTCTGGCGGGTCTGATCGGGGTCCCGGCTGAAGTCCTTGGGCTGTCCGCCGCCGCCGATGCAGCCGCCCGGACAGGCCATGACCTCCACAAAGTGGTAGGTTTTGTCCGCCTGTTCCATCCGCTCCAGGAAGGTGCGGGCGTTGGCGGTGCCGTATACCACCGCTACGTTCAACTGGTGATCTCCCACAGACAGGGTGGCCTCCCGGATGCCCTCATAGCCCCGCACCGGCTGGAGGTTGAGCAGGGCTGCCGGAGCATCTTCCCCGGTGAGCTGGCGATAGGCGGTGCGCACAGCGGCCTCCATCACGCCGCCAGTGTTGCCGAAAATGACTCCGGCGCCAGAGGCCTGTCCCATGAGGTTGTCGTAGGAGCACTCCTCCAAGGCCTTCCAGTCCACACCGGCCTCTTTGGCCCAGCGGGCCAGCTCCCGGGTGGTGACCACATGGTCCATGTCCCGCATCCCCTCTATGCCGTGGAAATCTCCGGCGGCGTGCATTTCCTCCCGGCGGATTTCAAACTTCTTGGCGGTACAGGGGGTCAGGGCTACATTGACGATCTTTCTGGGGTCCAGACCCATCTTTTGGGCAAAGTAGGTCTTGATGGTGGGGCCCTGCATGCCGATGGGGCTTTTGGAGGTGGAGAGGTGGGGGATCAAATGGGGGTAGTAGGTTTCGGTGAAGTGTACCCAGGCGGGGCAGCAACTGGTGAACTGGGGCAGAGAGGCGGTTGGGTCAGATAGACGCCCAACCAACTCGCTGGCCTCTTCCATGATGGTCAGGTCAGCGGCAAAGTTGGTGTCCAGCACGTAGTCGGCCCCCAGGGCCCGGAGCAGCGCCACCATCTGGCCCTCCACGAAGGACCCCGGCTCCAGGCCAAACTCCTCGCCCAGGGCCACCCGCACCGCGGGGGAGGTGGTGACAATGACGATCTTGTCGGGGTCTGCCACCGCCTGCTGTACCAGGGGGTACTCGTACCGCTCCACAATGGAGTCGGTGGGGCAGACGTTGGCGCACTGTCCACAGTAGATGCAGATGGCGTTGTCACCGGTCTGAGCCAGAGAGTAGGTGCCAAGCACTCCCATCTTCTGGGTACAGACCTCTTTGCACATGCCGCATTTGACGCATTTTTCCTCCACACGGAGGATGCTGGGGTTGTCCGATTCAATGGGGACCCGGACCGAGAGAGGGAGGTGCTTGCTCATACATCGTTCCTTTCTGCTTCCTGCTTAGCTTGACATGTTTCACACAGATACGTCATTTTCAGGTCGTAAGAGAGAATGGGCATCCCCAGCTGAGCCTCCAACTGCTGGGTGAGATCGGTAAGAGTGACATCGGACAACTTCCCACACTGTTTGCAGATCAAATGGTCATGCCGTTCCATCCGGTCGTATCGATCGGGCTGTCCCTCCAAGACCACTTTTCGGATGCTACCGGCTTCCCATAGCCGATGTAAGTTGTTGTATACGGTGGCACGCACCACCGTGGGGTAGATGTTTCGCAGCTGTTGAAAGATTTCTTCCGCTGTCATGTGATCACGGGAATGCTCAATGATTTGAAAAATTTGTTTGGAATACTTAGTCATAGGAAGCCCCAGAATTTTTAGAATGATTCTAAAAATAGAATACACACAGGAGGAGCGAATGTCAAGGAGGGAAATGATAGATTAAGAATTAAATGCGAAAAAATAAAGATATGTCCTGAAAAATGCAAGGATATGGAACAAATATCCAGAGAATGGTTGCTCTGTGCCATTTCATAAAAATACCGAGGTGGTGACCCTTGGGGCCACCACCTCGGTGGATTCAGATGAGCTTGTCGTAGTCAGCTTGGGAGACGGGTTCCAACCACTGGTTGGAGCAGTCGACCCCGGGGACTTCCACGGCCAGATGGGAGAACCAGCTGTCCGGGGCAGCTCCGTGCCAGTGCTTGACACCGACGGGAATGTTCACCACATCTCCGGGGTGGAGCTCCCGGGCAGGGGAGCCCTCCTCCTGATAGTAGCCGCGTCCGGCCACACAGATCAGAATTTGTCCACCGCCGCTGGTGGCCTGGTGAATGTGCCAGTTGTTGCGGCACCCGGGCTCGAAGGTCACATTGTACACCCCCACCTGGCTGGTGGAGAGGGGGTGGAGGTAGCTTTGACCCACAAAGTACTGGGCAAAGCCATCGTTGGGCGCGCCGATGGGGAATACCATGTCCCGCTGATGTTGGGCTTTGGCATCCTCACCCTCGTCCTCAGCCCATACCTCCTTGGCCATGCGGAAGGCGGCCCAGGCCTTGGGCCAGCCAGCGTAAAAGGCGGCGTGGGTGAGGATTTCAGCGATTTCCTGGCGGGTGATGCCGTTTTGTTTGGCGGTGGTGAGGTGATACTGGAAGGAGGAGTCCACCAGTCCCTGGGCCATGAGGGCCACCACGGTGACCAGAGAGCGATCCCGCAGAGAGAGCAGGTTCTCCCGGCTCCAAACCTGGCCAAACAACACGTCATCGTTTAGCTCTGCAAATTTTGGGGCAAATTGTCCCAGGGCCTCCCAGCCTGCGGTCTGTTTGACTGCCATACTGCATACCTCCTATGAAAGAGAAAAAGTAACGGATACACTTCCATCTCCCAACACATCTTGCAGGTGGTCAGGATTATGGATTTTGGCGAGCCTGGTAAAGCTCCAGGTGTTGGTGCCATAATAGATGGTGATTTGATTGCCCTGATAGAGAATGACATCTCCGGGCTGTGTGGTGATGGTGGTGTCGCTGCGGGGCAACGTGGTGCCCAGAGGGCCCACTTTTTCAAAGCCGCCGTAGTCCTGCATCTCTACCGTGACAGGGCCTTGGGTCAGAAGTTGGCGAAAAGCTTGGGCGGAGGGGTTGTCCTCCCAGGAGGCCAACAGCTCATGGTCGCCCACGGTGATGTGTAACATGACGTCCTCCTGTGGAGCGGTTTGAGGGCCTGCGGTGACCCACGGAGTGGGGGATGGACTGGGCTGGGTGGGGGTTCCGGCAACCCCGCAGGCGGACAGGCCAAGAAGGACCAAAACCAGGCAGAGCACTTTGATGATGGGCTTTCTCCCTTCCATCGTTACTTCAAATAGGTCTGGAAGAACTGCTGGATCTTGTGGAAGGGGATGATATCCGTCCGGTCATAGAGATCGGTGTGGACGGCACCGGGGATGATCAGCAGCTCTTTGTTGTGGGTGTCTGGGTTGTCTTTGACCATGTTGGCATAGGCATCCCGGCTGAAGTAGCAGGAGTGGGCCTTCTCGCCATGGATCATCAACACGGCGCTGCGAATCTCATGGGAGTATTGCAGGATGGGTATGTTGAGGAAGGACAGGGAGGAGGTGACATTCCAGCCGTCGTTGGAGTTGAGGGAGCGGGGGGCATAGCCTCGCTGGGTTTTGTAGTAGTCGTAATAATCCTTCACAAAGAAGGGGGCATCCTCTGGCAGCGGGTCCACCACACCTCCGGCTCGGGCATAGGTTCCGGCTTTGTAATCCGCCGTTCGCTGGGCATTGAAGGCCTGTTTGGCCTCGTAGCGTGCCTGAGGGGTGTCGGCAGCGTCAAAGTAGCCGCAGGCGGTAACCCGTGTCATATCGTACATAGTGGAGGTGACGGTGGCCTTGATGCGGGTGTCCATGGCTGCGGCGTTCAGGGCCATGCCGCCCCAGCCGCAGATGCCCAAAATGCCAATGCGTGCCTCATCGATGAAATCCCGGGTGGAGAGGAAATCCACCGCAGCGGAAAAATCCTCGGTGTTGATGTCCGGGGAGGCCACATTGCGCACTTCGCCGCCGCTCTCTCCAATGAAAGAGGGGTCAAAGGCCAGGGCGGCAAAGCCCAGATTGGCCAGCTCCTGGGCATACAGTCCGGCGCACTGCTCCTTGACCGCACCGAAGGGCCCGGCTACGGCCACGGCAGCCAGGGGCGTATGGGCCTGGCGGGGTAGATACAGATCACCCACCAACTCAATGCCATAACGGTTGTGAAAGCGGACTTTCTCCCGGGTCACCGTGTCCCGCAGAGGAAAGGTATATCCATCATATTTGGCGTCCATAAAAGTACCTCCTCAGCAGTGTTTGCCCATCTCATAGGCTTGGTTCAAAGCGGGGTGGCCCTGAATGTCCCCCACAGAGGTAACCCCGCCGGCAAAGACCGTTTCGGCCAGCTGGGCCTGTTCGAAGCAGTCGATCCAACCCTGGAGCCCGGTGACCGTTCCGTCCACGGTGTGCGTCTCTTCTTCTGCGGCAGTGGCCAGCAGGTAGATGTCCCGGAAGCGATAGGGGGCGGAGATCAGAGGATTGGAGCGGTCCAGCATAGTCTTCATCTGGCCGCACATGCCATAGCAGTAGACCGGGGTGGCAAAGACGATGACATCAGCGGTGAGCATCTTCTGGGCGATGGTGTCGGCATCATCCCGGATGACACAGCGCTGGGTGGACTGACAGGCCAGACAGCCCTGACAAAAGCCGATGATCTTCCCGGAAAGGGAAATCTTCTATACGGTGTGGCCTGCCTCTTGGGCGCCACGGACAAAGGCGTCTGCCAAATGATCCGAGTTGCCTCCTTTGCGGGGGCTGGTGGAGATGACGAGAATTTGCTTGCTCATAGGGTTTCCTCCTCGGAGATGGTTTTCTTGATTTTGGCGGGAACTCCGGCCACCAGGGTGTTATCCGGCACGTCCTGAGTCACCACAGCTCCGGCGGCCACAATGGCGCCGTCTCCAATGGTGACGCCGGGAAGAATGGTGGCATTGGAGCCAATCCACACATGTTTGCCGATGTGGATGGGGGCGGGAATCATGGAACTGCGCTGGCGGGGATCCATGGCGTGGTTCAGGGTAGCCAGTACCACATTGTGTCCAATGAGGGTTCCGTCCCCAATGAATATGCCACCCTGGTCCTGAAATTTGCAGCCCATATTGATGAAGACATGCTTCCCGACCGTGATGTTCTTCCCGCAATCGGTGTGGAAGGGGGGGAAGAGGCCGAAGGTCTCATCCACGGGCTTTCCAATCAGCTGGGAAAACAGGGCCCGGAGCTGGGCGGGCTCGTGATAGCAGCCATTGATTTCGGCGGTAATGCGCAGGGCCTCCTGGCTGACACCACGCATGAATTGGTGGGCTTCACCCCCGCCTTCCACCACCTTGCCCTGGTTGAGATGGTCCAAAAAATCCGTTAATTCCATGTTGTGCTCCTCGTATTCTGGTTGATAGCTTCATTGTATCACCGGAGAGAAAGAATAACAAATACCTATACAGAATGGACAGCTATGCTTGAAAAGCATACAAATGTTGCGGTATACTGGGGATAACAGGAGGTGACAGACATGGATCTGAGAGTCTTGCAATACTTTTTGGCGGTGGCCAGAGAGGAGAATATTTCGGCAGCGGCCCAATCGCTCCATCTCACCCAGCCCACCTTGTCCAGACAGCTCAAGGAGTTGGAGGAGGAGCTGGGCAAGCAGCTGATGATTCGAGGCAATCGCAGGGTCACACTGACGGAAGAGGGGATGCTGCTTCGCAAGCGAGCGGAGGAGATCCTGGATCTGGTGCGGCGCACGGAAAAAGAGGTGATGCAGTCGGACCAGACGGTGAGCGGAGAGATCTACATTGGAACAGGGGAGACGGATGGGATCAGGCAGGTGGCCCGCACGGCCCATCAGATTCAGACCGATTATCCCGGCATCCAGTTCCACATTGTCAGCGGCGATGCGGTGGATGTGTGCGAGCGGCTGGACCGGGGACTGCTGGATTTTGGCATCCTGTTGGGGGATTTTGATCAGACCAAATACAACTATATGAGGCTGCCCATGAAGGATGTGTGGGGGGTTCTGATGCAGCGGACCAGTCCGCTGGCATCCAAAGATAGGGTGGAGCCCCAAGACCTGTGGGATAAGCCCTTGATTTTGTCCCGACAGATGGGCAATAAGAGCGGGCTGTATCGCTGGCTGCAAAAGGATCCATCGGAGCTGCACACGGTGGCCACCTACAATTTGATTTACAATGCCTCACTGATGGTGGATGAGGGGATGGGGTACGCCTTTACGCTGGACAAGCTGGTGAACACCAAGGGGAGCAACCTCTGTTTTCGTGCCCTGGAGCCCAGGCTGGAAATGGGGATGTGCCTGGTGTGGAAGCGACACCAGGTCTTTTCCAAGGCCGCCGAGCTGTTTTTGAGCCGACTAAAGGCCTCGGTGGGAAAAAATAAGTCGGAGATCACCTTTGGGTGATTTTCCGGTCAAGAGGATATATTAGAGATACAATTCGCCCTCTTTGCGCTGGGAGCAGACCTTTTTCAGCGCCGCTTCCGCCCCGGCCAGCAACACAGAATTGACTTTCCGGGCGGACTGGGGGCAGATGGCCACGCACCGCATACAGGAGATACACAGGTCCTTGTCCGTGCGCTTGGGGTCACTGGGGTCGATGGACTGCACAGGGCACTTCACCGCGCACAGCCCGCAGCCGCTGCACCCTTTGGAGGCCTTGGGTACCATGCTGACGCTGCCGGGCTTCTTATAGGGACGGTTGCCGGGAATCTGGGGCTGGGAACGGTTTCCGGCGTCCAGTTTATCCTGGATTTTGTGGGCAAAGGACTGGAGCTGTCGGGCATCTGCTTCATCGGGCCGACCTGCGGCGTAACGGTGGGCGATGGAGTGTTCCGCGATGGCGGCCACTGCGGCTACCACCTGGAAGCCCGCCTGCTGGGCGGCATCTTCCAGCTCCACCAGGGTGTCCTCATAGGCCCGGTTGCCGTACACGCATACCAGAATGGCCTGGGCGCCATTTCCCTGCATGGCGCCCAGCCGCTGAATAGCGGGGGCGGGGACCCGTCCGGCGTAAGAGGGAACGGCGATGACGGCCACATCTGCCGAAGAGAGGGAGAAGGTGGAGAAGTCGGTGCCGGTGTCCGTGAGGTCTACGGCGATGCGGGAGCCGTTCAGTGACTGGGTGAGAAGGTCGGCGGCCTTTTGAGTGCCGCCGGTGGGACTGAAGGTGATTTCATAGATGTTCATGGAACATGCCTCCTTTGACGTTGGAATCCACACGGTTTCTACGGGAAAGCCATGGAGGGGTTCCTTTCTTTTTGATGATACAATGCAAAAAACCGCCCCATAGGACGGTTTTTTGCTCACCATGGTCCGAGTGGAGAGACTCGAACTCCCGACATCCTGCTCCCAAAGAGGTTCTCGGCATTTTTTGTAGTTGTTTATAGCAATTTGTAGTCCTTTCCACTCCAAAGCGATTACTTTTTAATGCTCTTGTTTCCACTGTTTCCGTGTACTCCAACGCTGTCTGTGGTCTTACATGTGGTCAGAGAGCCCTTCTTGACCAGGTACAGTAAAACTGCCGCTGCCTGGTTAGAAGGGCTCTTTTTCATGTTAAGGTTTTGGGTATTTTACCTCTGCAAAGTCTGAGAGGCAAGTCTTTTTCCATCAGGCATATCAAATTTTATTATGCAATAGACAAAGAATAACCCGCTGAATGTAACATCCACTTAAGGGAACGACAAACATTTTCTCTGGCTGCACAAGCAGTCATTCTATCCGCTTAGCGCTTTCCGGAAGCATAGTCTCCCATATTGATGTCCAGCACTCCTCTGGGCGGCTGGATCATGGCATCCTCATACTGACACTTCCACTGGATCTCCCGGCTCATCTGTCCATTCTCCACACCATCTACGGTTTCCCCATCCTGAATGGGGTTATCATGCTTCAGAATATAGGACGCAACATTATAGGCGTGGTTTACCACCCAGTTGGGGTCCATGCCATGGAAGTGGTATTGGAGATCCGGCAGAAACAGAGTGCTCATGCCCACCGTGTCGATGAGCATATCTTCGGTGCCCTCAATGTTGAAGAAACGGACATTGACGCCAAAGCGGATGAACCGATCCGAGCCTTCAATCTGATGGGAACGCACATCCTCCGCCAGCAGGAGCTTGCCGCAGTTCTGGAAATAGAACGCCTCACAGGTGGGGTACAGCTCCGCCAGGGCCTCCACGAAGTCGGCGTCCAGGTTTGCCCGCTCCAGCGCTGGAAGCGCCGCAGCCAGCATATCGGTGGCCACGACCTGATACCGACACTCTTTGAAGATCCGCTCCCGGTCCTCCTGGCAGTCCCACATCTGGCTCATCAGGAAGGCGTCAAAGCCTTTGCCCTTGAACTTGTCGCATTTCATCACCATCAGCTGCACCGGGCATTTGCCATCCTGAAATTCCGCGATATGATCCAGGGCGGCAAAGCCGGCCATCTTTTTATCACGGCAGAAACACTCTACGGCGCCGATGTGCTTTTCCATCACAGCGGTCATTTCATCCTTGTCCGGCATGTCCACCGGCTCTTTGAACAGCATCTGAATGAGATAGGGGCCACCGGGCTGGGGGCCTTTTTTGTCATCCAGGTTCTTCCGGAAAACTTGATTGCTCATACTTGTCCCTCACTTCTCCTGATGGCATCCGCGATCTGCCTGCTGGCGGCATCTATGTAGAGATACACCCCATCCCGGTCGCAGTGGTATAGGTTGGAATAACTCGTACTCTCATTGGGGCGGATAGGATTAGGCTCCACCACCTCAGTGGCTTCCAGCAGACCGACACCCAATTCTGCCGCAGCGACAAGAGCCTTTTTCAGCACCGCAAGCTGCCCATCGCTCCAAACTCCCTCCAGATCTTCCAGCACCTTTGGTTCCTGCTCCAGATCCCGGAGGAGCTGTGTGACCTGATCCCGAGACAGGTACACACCGGAGCAGTAGTTTTCGATGATCTGATTTTCTGCCGGATTGGGAAAGGCTGTTGGCACCACCTGCGCCCATGGGGTGAAGTACCGGACATATTCCGGCTTCTCCTCCATCAGGAGGGAAAAACTGCTCCCTCTGGTGTAATAGTAGTCCCGGAAGAAGCCTTGGATCACCGCAATGTAAAAGCCATGGCTCTTATCAAATAACTCATCAGGTTTTGTCTCCGCCCCGACTCGCAGGGTGTCCAGATATTTTTCCGCGTAGAAATCCTCCATTCCGTGCTGTGCGGCAAGGGCCAGCACCTTTTCCTCCTGCCCCTGCTGTATCCAGGTAAGCGGAGTGAAATACCATTCCCGCATTTCTTCCGGTGAAATCGGGTGAAAACTTACATCATATCCCATAAAATTCCTCCTCAGTAATCCAGTAAAATGGGCACCCGCTGTTCCTCGGCAAACCGCATGGCACGCCAGAACATGGAGAAGGCAAACTTGGCCAGAGATTGGGTGTCATACCGGGTGTGTTCCGAGATGTCCCACTTGCTGTACTGTCCATCCGGGTCTATGGTTCCCTCTATCGGGTATCCTTCAGTGTCTGCCCAATCAAGAATGGTGTCCTCATCGGCCTGCCACGCCAGCTGGTTCAGCTTCTCCAGCTCCTTCCGCAGTCCGCCCACCGTGCTGATGGCGGCGGTGTTATCAGTGGGCAGAGGTGCCTGAAAGAAGAAGGCATCCGCCAGAGGCAGCCACCAAGTTGCCCCACGGAACAGAGACCACACCCGCTCATCGTCCGATGCAAGACGGGCAACCAGAGGATGCTCCCCGAAGTTCCAGTCCTTCTCCACAGTGGAAGGCACCGGCTCATTGTATGTATGGCAGGCGGC
>CALWXL010000005.1 GCA_944385485.1 uncultured Oscillospiraceae bacterium | reverse complement strand
CACCATTCTGAACAAGACGGTCAAGGGCGGGGCAACCTGCTGAGAAACAACAAAAAATCAGCCCAACACCCCAAGTGCTGGGCTGATTTTTATGGGAACGGAGAGAACTATGAAAAAACAAATGGTTGGAGTGTGTCTGGCGGGAATCATGCTGTTGAGCGCATTGAGTGGATGCGCCTCTTCACCAAAAAACCAGGAGAGCTCAACCCCTGAACATGTATATACCTTTACAGATGATTTGGGCCGTGAAGTGACGGTAGATCACCCGCAGCGTGTGGCTGCCCTGCTGGGCAGCTACGCGGACTTGTGGGTGCTGGCTGGAGGAGAACTGTGTGCAGCCACCGATGATGCATGGGAGGACTTCGATTTGCCGCTGGATGAAGACACAGTAAATCTGGGGGTGCTCAAGCAGTTGAGCCTGGAGGCATTGCTGTCCAGCCGCCCCGATTTTGTGCTGGCCAGCAGCAATACCACCCAGCATCTGGAGTGGAAGGAGGCTCTGGAGGGGGCGGGAATCTCTGTGGCCTACTTTGATGTTGCGGAGTTTGAGGATTACCTGCACATGCTGAAAATCTGCACCGACATCACCGGGGACAGCCAGAGCTATCAGACCAATGGGGTGGAGGTCCAGGAGCAGGTGGAAGGAGTCTTGCAGCGCAGCCGGGAGGAGATGGACCCGGATGACCCTCAGACGGTGTTGGTACTGCGCACCTCGTCCTCCAGCGTGCGGGCCAAAAACAGCCAGGGGACGGTGCTGGGCGAAATGCTGGCCAAGCTGGGATGCATCAACATTGCCGATCAGGACGGCAGTCTCCTGGAGGATTTGAGCATGGAGGGAATTCTGGCCGCCAATCCGGACAAAATCTTTGTGGTCACCATGGGGGACAATGAGGAGGCGGCCTATGCCAACCTGGAGAGCACCTTGGCCAGCAACCCTCTGTGGCAGCAGCTGGACGCTGTGCAGGAGGGGCATGTGTATTACATGGATCGTCACCTCTATAACATGAAGCCCAACGACCAGTGGGGAGAAGCCTATGCGCACCTGGAAGAGCTCCTGTTCCAAGACTAAGCGGGCCAACTGGTGGTGGCTGATTGGGGTGAGCCTGCTGGTGTGCGTGGCGGTAATGGTGGCCAGCATTTGCCTGGGCGTCATCCCGCTGACCGTGGAAGAACTGGTGCGGGCACTGTCCCAAGGGCCGGGGGCAGGATGGGAGAGCAGCATCGTCTGGTACGCCCGCTTGCCCCGCACCCTGGCCAGCGCGTTTGCCGGGGCGGCTCTGTCCGCCTCGGGAGCCGTGCTGCAAAATGTTCTGGCCAACAAGCTGGCCTCCTCCAATGTCATTGGTGTCAACGCCGGAGCGGGACTGGGGGTCACCCTGTGCGCTGCGGCTGGGGTCATCTCCGGCTGGGGCATTTCCTTGGCCGCCTTCGGGGGCAGCTTGTTGGTGGTACTGGGCATCGCCCTCTTTGTGCGCCGGGCAGGTGTCTCCCGTACCACGGTGATCTTGTGCGGCGTGGCCCTCAACAGCATTCTCAATGCCATGAGCGAGTCGGTGTCTGTCCTGGTCCCTGATGCCACCACCTTGGGGCAGGAGTTCCGGGTGGGGGGATTTTCATCGGTCACCTATGCCCGTCTGCTGCCTGCCATGGTGCTCATCGCCGGGGCTCTGCTGGTGCTGCTCACCTTGTGCAATGAGTTGGACATTGTCTCCCTGGGGGACGAGACCGCCCAGGGGGTGGGACTTCCTGTGCGCCAAGTTCGGGTGCTCTTTTTGGTGTTGGCGGCGCTGTTGGCCGGGGCAGCGGTGAGTTTTGCAGGCCTGTTGGGCTTTGTAGGCCTCATTGTGCCCCATTTAGCCCGGAGGGTGGTGGGTAACGAGAGCCGATGGCTGCTTCCCATCTGTGTGGTGTGGGGCGGTGGCTTTGTCACAGCCTGCGACCTGCTGGCCCGTCTGATGTTTGCCCCCCATGAGCTGCCGGTGGGCATCCTCATGTCCATCATCGGCGGTCCGGTGTTTATGGTGCTGCTGCTGCGCTATCGGGGAGGACATCGCAATGATTGAGATACAACATCTGTGTGCCGGATACGGCAAGCGGGAGATTTTACACGATGTAAACTTGACGGTGAACTCTGGGGAGATCACCACCCTGTTGGGCAGCAACGGCTGCGGCAAGAGCACCTTGCTCAAGAGCATCGTGGGTCTGCTCCCGGTGAATTCCGGGGATGTTTTGGTGGATGGGGTCTCCCTGCTCCCTCAGTCCTCCACCCAGCGCGCCCGACAGGTGGCTTATCTGGCTCAGGGCAGAAGTGTGCCGGAGATCACCGTGGAGCGGATGGTGCTCCACGGACGGTTTCCCCATCTGCGCTATCCCCGTCGCTATCAGAAAGAGGACTATGAGGTGGCCCAGCAGGCTATGGAGGAAATGGGAATTGCCCATCTGGCCACCCAGCCCATGGCCAACCTTTCCGGTGGTATGCGTCAGAAGGTGTATATCGCCATGGCGTTGGCACAACAGGCCCCGGTGATTTTGCTGGATGAGCCCACCACTTACCTGGATGTTTCCCAGCAGATCAAGTTTATGGATGTGGTGGAGAAACTGGCTGGACAGGGGAAGGCGGTCTTTATGGTGCTCCACGACATCATCATGGCCATGAAGCTCTCCCATCAGCTGGCGATCCTCCAGGACGGAGCCATCACCCATGTGGGCACCCCTCAGGACATGCTGGAAGCGGGGGTGCTGACGCAGTTGTGTCAGGTGGATATCCAATGGTTGGACACATCCAAAGGACGGCAATATTATTACTGTTTCTAAGGAAAAGCCTGTGGCAGATGGTGTGCCACAGGCTTTTTCCTCAAATATAGGCTGTAAAGATATGGTAAATATTGACATAGGGAAGAAGATGGTGTATGATACCTAGTGCTCGTAAGAGGGCTGGATGTACAACAGGAGGTTTATCCGTGAGGAATTCGATACAAAAGATGTTGGCACTCGGGGGAATTGTGGGCATTTTGTTCACAAGCTCCGGGTGTTCTGCACAGGCGGTCCGGTGGGGACAGCAGGCACCGTCTTTGCCGCCCCAGGAGGAAGTGGTGGAGGCCACTCCAGAGCCCACGGATTGGGTGGGGAGCAAGCACATTGACACCATGGTGGAGCAGACCCAAGGGCCGCTGTCACCTAGTGGGAAGAGTTATGCGTACTACGAGACGGTGGAACCCACATACATAGACGGCGTCTTGCTGGTCAACAAGGAGTATGCGCTGCCCCGGGCTTACGGAGACGGGGAGGATGCAACGGCATATCAGGCCCTGTTGAAGCTGCAACAGGGGGCCCAGCGGGCGGGATATTCCATGCCCCTGATGAGCGGATACCGCTCTTTTGAGACCCAGGAAGAGTTGTACAATGATTATGTTGCAGTGGATGGGGAGGAAAAGGCGGATACTTATTCTGCTTGGCCCGGACATTCGGAGCATCAGACGGGGCTGGCCTTTGATGTGGGGTGGGTGGACTTGCAGTTTGCCCAGACGGGGGCTGGACAGTGGTTGGCCAAACACGCCCACGAGTATGGCTTCATCATCCGCTACCCCAAGGACAAGGAGAGCATCACCGGGTATCAGTACGAGCCCTGGCACATCCGCTATCTGGGTGTAGACCTGGCGGAAAAGGTCTACGAAAGTGGGTTGTGCCTGGAGGAGTATTTAGGGGTAGTTTAACCTGGAAAATGGCGTGAGAAAACGGTGGCTGGTGTCTGTTAGATCAGACAGCAGCCACCGTTTTTTAGGTAACGGTCTATGGAGAAAAAAGTGGTTAGGGAAAAGAAGTTTGACACGATTTTGTCCTCTTGTCAAAGACTTTTGATAGAACATGGTAGTTGAATTTGCTAAACTGATAGGCGGAGGAGGGGAAAAATGAACATTGGCGACATGGTCAAAAAAGCACGAGAAGAACACAAACTCACCCAGGCACAAGTGTCGGAACGATTGATGGTGTCCAGACAGACTATTTCCAATTGGGAAACTGGGAAATCACTGCCGGATATCTTGAGCCTGATCCGAATGAGTGAACTCTATCAAATCAGCCTGGATGAGCTGCTGAAAGGAGACAAGGCTATGCTGCGAAAAATAGAAAGGGACGAAGAACGGAGGAAAACTGAGAAAACCGTTTTTGCTGTGGCGTGGGTTTCCATTTTGCTGGGGGGCATAGTACTGATACTGGGAAACCTTTTGGAAGGCTATCCCATTGTGGAATTTTTAAGTGGGGCTACACCATGGGTTTTGTTGGGGATCACCTTTTTACTTTGGATGTTGTCCCTGAACAGAGGAAACCAAACAAGTAAGAAATAAGGTTCGCTGTAGGGACTTGGTCATGGTGTGGATTCTGGATGGTGGACAAAGGGGAATGACTGTGTTACCATGTACATACTCAGATAGGAGGAGGTACCACCATGATCGACTTTGAAAATGCAGATTTTCTCAAGCTGAAAGCCGTGGACAACAGCACGTATGAAGAGCGGCTGAGTCCCATGTTTGCCCCGGAGGAGGAGATCATAGCTTCCTTCCGCACGGTACGGGACGGCGTGGTGTTTACCAACCGTCGGGTCATCACCATCAATGTGCAGGGGATCACAGGGAAGAAAACCGACTACTCTTCGCTGCCCTATAAGAAGATCCAGGCCTTTTCCGTCGAGACCTCTGGGGTGTTTGACCTGGACAGCGAATTGGAACTGTGGTTCAGCAGCCTGGGCCGGGTTCGCTTTGAATTTACCGCCGGAGCAGATGTGAGGGAGATCTGTGCTGTGATCTCGGAATATGCCCTGTAAGAAGTGAAAAGTCCCGCATGTTCCAAGAACATGCGGGACTTTTTTGTCTCAGACATTATTTCCGCTCCAGAATTACCTTGGTAATCTGAATGACAATGGTGGGAATCAGGGCCAAGCCCACGATCTCGCCCAGGTTGGCAATACCAAAGGCGGGGGAGACCATGAACAGGGAGTTGAGACCCGGCACGAAGAGCACCAGCAACAGCAGCACCACGCCGGCGAAGAAGGCCAGGATGGAGTATTTGTTGGTGGAGAACTTCAGACGGAACATGGACTCAGCCCCACGGCAGTTGAAGCCGTGGAACAGACGGGACAGGGTGAGGGTGGCAAAGGCCATGGTGGAGGCCAGAGCGGCATCCCCGTTCTGATAGCCCAGATAGAAGGCCACCATGGTGACGATGGCGATGAGCAGACCCTGGATGCCGATGCGGGCCAGCAGAGGCTGGGTCAGGATGGGCTCCTTGGGGTCACGGGGCTTCTGGTTGAGCAGGCCCCGGCGGGCAGGCTCCATACCGATGGCAATGGCGGGTAGGGAGTCGGTGAGCAGGTTGATAAACAACAGGTGCACCGGCTGGAAGGGAACGGGCAGAGCCAGCAGAGAGGCATACAGCACGCAGAAGATGCCTGCGGCGTTGCCGGAGAGCAGGAACTGGATGGCATTTTTGATGTTGGCGTAGACACTGCGGCCATTGACCACCGCCTTGACGATGGTGGCGAAGTTGTCGTCAGCCAGGATCATGGAAGCGGCATCCTTGGACACCTCAGTGCCTGTGATGCCCATGGCCACGCCGATGTCTGCTTTCTTCAGGGCGGGGGCGTCGTTGACGCCGTCACCAGTCATGGATACGATGTTGCCCCGGCGCTGCCAGGCGTTGACGATGCGGATCTTGTGCTCGGGGGACACCCGGGCGTAGACGGAGACGGAGGCCAGACATTCATCCAGCTGCTCATCGGTCATGTTGTCCAGCTCCACACCGGACAGAGCCTGATCGCCTTCCCGGAAAATACCCAGCTGCTTGGCGATGGCGGTGGCGGTGATCTTGTGGTCACCGGTGATCATGATGGTGCGGATGCCGCCCTGCTTGGCGTCGGCCACGGCCTGGATGGCCTCGGGGCGGGGCGGATCGATCATGGAGATGAGGCCCAGGAAGGTGAACTCCTGCTCGTCCTCCAGGGACAGGGGACGGATGGCGTCCAGCTCCCGGTAGGCAAAGGCCAGCACACGCAGGCCCTCGGAAGAGAGCTGGGTGTTGATGCGGCCGATCTCCTCCTTCATCTCCTGGGTGAAGGGCACGCGGCCTTCGCTGGTGAGCAGCCACTGGGAGCGATCCAGCAACACATCCATGGCGCCCTTGGTGAAGAGGGTGGGCACGCCGTCGATGTCGTGGAGGGTACTCATGAGCTTTCGGTCGGAGTCAAAGGCCAGCTCGCCCAGGCGAGGGTGCTGAACACGGTAAGTCTCCTCTTCCACACCGAACTGCTCGCCCAGCATCACCAGAGCCACCTCGGTGGGGTCGCCGATGGAGACACCGGACTCCTCCTCGTGGGTGGCGTCACTGGCCAGCAGAGCAGCTTTCAGCAGCGTACGCTGGACGTGGTTGGCCAGGTTCAGATCCTTGCCCTCCAGCAGGGCGCCGTCGGCGTACACTTTCTGGGGGGTCATCTTGTTTTGGGTCAGGGTTCCGGTCTTATCCGAGCAGATGACGGAGACGCTGCCCAGGCTCTCCACCGCCTTCAAATCCTTCATGATGGCGTTTTGTTTGGCCATCTTCTGAGTGCCCATGGCCAGCACAATGGTGACGATGGAAGAGAGAGCTTCGGGAATGGCGGCCACGGCCAGAGCCACGGCGAACATCAGGGAGTCCAGCACGGACATGTGGGTGCGGAAAATGGACAGGGCAAAGACCACGGCACAGATAACCATGATAACGATAGCCAGCTTGGCGCTGAAGTTGTCCAGGCTCTCCTGGAGGGGGGTCTTGCGCTGCTGGGTCTGGTTCATCAACGTGGCGATCTTGCCCAGCTCGGTGTTCATTCCGGTGGCGGTGACCAGCACGGTGGCACGGCCATAGGTGACCAGAGAGCCGGAGAAAACCATGTTTTTCTGGTCGCCCAGAGCCACCTGGTCGGCATCGATGGCATCGGCGGTCTTGTCTACGCCTTCGCTTTCGCCAGTCAGGGAACTCTCATTGACTTTGAGGGAGTAGTTTTCCAAAATGCGGCCGTCCGCCACCACCATGTCGCCGGCCTCCAGCAGAACAATGTCGCCGGGAACCACCTGGGCGGAGGGGATTTCCACGCGCTTGCCATCCCGGAGCACTTTGGCCGAGGGAGAGGACATGGCTTTTAGGCTTTCCAGGGATTTTTCTGCTTTGAAGTACTGGACGGTACCCAAAACGGCGTTGAGGATGAGCACGGCGAAGATGACGATGGTGCTCTCCATATTACCGGAAGCGGCGGAGATCAAAGCGGCAATAATGAGGATGATGACCAGCAGATCTTTGAACTGCTCGGCGAACACCTGGAGCACACTTTTTTTCTCCCCCTCAGCCAGCTGATTGGGGCCGAACTGCTGGGCACGGGCCTGGGCCTCCTGGCCGGACAGTCCGTTGGCACTGGTTTTTTGGCTTTCCAGCGCCTGTTGCGGGGTCTGTTTGTAGTAGGCGTCTGTCATTGGTATTCCTTCCTTCCATGTGTTGAGTTGGGGGCGGAGAGGCAAACAAAAAAGACTCTCCGCCAACCGCCGCAATACGACAGTTGTCGAAAAGTCTTGTTACCACAAGGGTGCATACCGCCAGGCCAGTAAACCTGAGCCGAGGTGTTGGCGGCATAGCTTTAAACTACTCCCTTTTCAACCAACGCCATTGTAGCATGGCGGGGGGGGGAAGTCAAGGGAAGAATTTGGTGGAAAGCAAGATGGGCGCAGACGTAACCTCATTATACCCGAAAGGCCCGGGGGGCAACCCCGCCAGGGATAAGAGAGGGACACCATCTCCTATCCCTGGGGGATCTTATTTCCCGCTCTGTCCGTAGTTGGACAAAACGCGGGCGGATGGATCGTTGACATTACAGCCTGCCCACGTGCGGTTGGGCATCCAGAAATCCGTGACCATTTGGCTCTGGCAGGGGTAATACTTCTCAAATAGCTCTCGGTAGAGCAGGGACTCCTTGGTAAAGGGGCGGGCGTGGGTGTAACGCTGCCGTCGTGCCTCAAATTCCGCATCCGTGTAGCAGGTTTCGGAGTAAGCCTTCAGGTCGTCCACCAGGGAGTGGCCTACGGCATCAGAAAAGGCCGCTTTCTCCCGGTAGAGAATATCCAAAGGCAGCCAATCCCCTTCAAAAGCACGGCGGAGCAAGTATTTTCCCTTGCCATAGGTGTTGCACTTGCGCTTGGGGTCAATAGCCATGACATAGCGGACAAAATCCAGGTCGCCAAAGGGGACCCGGGCCTCCAGGGAGTTCACCGAGATGCAGCGGTCCGCCCGCAGCACATCATACATGTGTACCTCCCGAATGCGTTTGGCGGCCTCCTCCTGGAAGGCCTGGGGGGAGGGGGCAAAGTCGGTGTATTTGTAGCCAAACAGCTCATCGGAGATCTCCCCAGTGAGAAGTACCCGGATGTCGGTCTGTTCGTGAATGGCCTTGCATAGCAGATACATGCCAATGCTGGCCCGGATGGTGGTGATATCGTAGGTGGCCAGCAGCTCCACCACAGGCTCCAGAGCGGCCAACACGTCCTCCTTGGTGATGATGACCTCAGTGTGCTGACTTCCGATGTAGTTGGCTACCTCACGGGCATATTTCAGGTCAATGGCATCCAGGTCCATACCGATGGCAAAGGTTCGGATGGGGGTGGGAGAGACTTTGGCGGCCACGGCGCACACCAGAGAGGAGTCCAGCCCACCGCTGAGCAGAAAACCCACCTTGGCATCGGCAATGAGACGCTTTTCGATGGCGGAAACCAGCTTTTCCCGGATGTTGTGGCAAATGGTGTCCAGGTCATCATCCACCACCTGGTCTACCTGGCTCAAGTCTGCATAGGGCACGAAGTCTCCGTCCAGATAGTAGTGACCGGGAGGGAAGGGGAAAATCTGTTTCACCAACCCCATCAGGTTTTTGGGCTCGCTGGCAAAGACCACAGACCCCGCAGAATCGTAGCCGTAGTATAGGGGACGGATGCCCAGAGGATCACGGGCAGCCACTACGTGGCCACCGTCGGTGTCCAGAATGATACAGGCAAACTCTGCATCCAGTTGGGCAAACAGGTCCACGCCATATTCTTTGTACAGAGGAAGCAAAATTTCACAGTCCGATTCACTTTGAAACGTGTACTTCTCCTTCAAGCGCTCCCGCACCGCTTCAAAACCGTACAGTTCTCCATTGCATACTCCATAGCAGCCGTCCAGACGGAAGGGCTGCATCCCCTGAGGGTGCAGACCCATGATGGCCAGACGGTGAAATCCCAGTATACCCAGTTCCGTTTCCGCCAGTTGGGAGTCGTCCGGCCCCCGGGACTTGGTTTTGGAAAATCCCTGGATGAAGACAGCCATATCAGCATCTGGGGAACAATATCCCATAATGGAACACATGTCCATTCCTCCTTGTACCATCTGTGCCCATACCCCGGATGGAGGTATGGGCACAGGCGAATTTGTTTGTAGTTTTTTGAATTTGATGCTCAGCGTACCCCGAACAGCAGCTGTCCATAAGAGGGGTAGGGCCAGAACTTGCTGGCGGTCATGGTCTCGGCCTGGTCCACCGCGTGGCGCAACTCAGCCATGGCAGGCAACATCTGATCCCGCACGTCTTCGGACGTGTGGGTGACGTCGGCAGACTGTGCCACCTGATACGTCACATCTTCCAGACTCTCCATGCGCTGGGCAATCTGATCGGTGAGCAGACACAGCTGCTCCAGGGTGTTCTCCTCGTAGGAGCAGGTCAGGGACGGATTCACGGCTCGTTTGGCGGCAATGCCCTGGGCTACGTGGGTGGCATAGCTTTGAACGGCAGGGAGAATGTCCTGACGGACCATGTCGATCATGGTGTTGGCCTCAATTTCCACCGTCTTGCAGTAGTTATCCAACATGATCTCGCACCGGGACTTGATCTCGGGCAGGGAGAACACGCCGTGACGGGTGAGCATTTCCACATTTTTATCGTGGAGCAAGTAGGGCATACAGTCGGCGGTGGTGGGCAGGTTCAAAAGTCCGCGGGCCTTGGCCTCGTCAATCCAACTCGCGTCATAGCCGTTGCCGTCAAAGAGAATGCGCTTGTGCTGGCTGATGACATCCCGAAGGATGTGATGGATTTCCGCCACCCGATCCTGGGCCTGTTCCAGTCGGTCGGCGTACTGACGCAGGGACTCTGCCACGGCGGCATTGAGCATCATGTTGGCGCAGGCAATGGAGTTGGAGGAGCCCAACATGCGGAATTCAAACTTGTTGCCGGTAAAAGCGAAGGGAGAGGTGCGGTTGCGGTCGGTGGTGTCCCGGGGCAGAGGGGGCAGGGCGTGGACGCCAAGCTTGACACTCTCGGCCTGGGGAGCGATGTACTGACTGCCCTCTTCGATGGACTTGAGGATGCCGGACAGCTCATCCCCCAGGAAGATGGACACCACGGCGGGGGGAGCCTCGTGGGCGCCCAGACGATGGTCGTTTCCGGCAGTGGCCACGGACAGCCGCAACAGATCCTGATAGTCATCCACCGCCTGAATGACGGCACACAGGAAGAGGAGGAACCGGGTGTTCTCGTGGGGCTTGTCACCGGGAGAGAGCAGGTTTACTCCGGTGTTGGTGGCCATGGACCAGTTGTTGTGTTTGCCCGAGCCGTTGACTCCGGCAAAGGGCTTTTCGTGGAGCAGACACACCAGGCCGTGCTTCAAGGCCACTTTCTGCATGATCTCCATGGTCAGCTGGTTGTGGTCGGTGGCGATGTTGGTGGTGGTGTAGATGGGGGCCAGCTCGTGCTGAGCGGGAGCCACCTCATTGTGCTGGGTCTTGGCCAGAATGCCCAGCTGCCACAACTCCTGATTGAGCTCGTCCATGTAGGCGGCCACCCGCTCCTTGATGTTGCCGAAGTAGTGGTCGTTGAGCTCTTGCCCCTTGGGGGGACGGGCACCGAAGAGGGTGCGGCCGGTATAAATGAGATCGGGCCGTTGGTCATACAGGGCGCGGTCCACCAGGAAGTACTCCTGCTCAGGGCCCACGGAGGTGCGCACGGACTTCACATCGGTGTCCCCCAGCAGCCGCAGAACCCGCAGAGCCTGGCGGTTGAGGGCCTCCATGGAGCGCAACAGCGGCGTCTTTTTGTCCAGTGCTTCGCCGCCGTAGGAACAAAAAGCGGTGGGAATGCACAGCGTTTTGCCCTTGATGAAGGCGTAGGAGGTGGGGTCCCAGGCGGTGTAGCCACGGGCCTCAAAGGTAGCCCGCAGGCCTCCGGAGGGGAAGGAGGAGGCATCCGGTTCACCTCGAATCAGCTCCTTGCCGGAAAACTCCATGATCACGCCGCCGTCAGGCGCAGGGGAGATGAAACTGTCGTGCTTCTCAGCCGTGACACCGGTCATGGGCTGGAACCAGTGGGTGAAGTGGGTGGCACCCTGTTCCACGGCCCAGTCCCGCATGGCGGCAGCCACCACGTTGGCCACAGGCAGATTCAGGGGGGTGCCCTCTTCCATGGTGCAGCGCAGAGAGCGGTAAATATCTTGGGGAAGGCGAGCCTTCATCACACGCTGGTCAAAGACCTTACATCCAAAATAGGTGGGTACGTTGGTCATGTTCATCCATCCTCTCCAGAAAATAAAAACGGACAAGGGCGTCACTGAAGCGAGCTCCATGACGTCCTTGTCCGTTGGATGGGCCTATGATACGCCCCTTTTTCTTCCACGTCAAGTGTAAAAATGCTGCAAAATGAAGTGGCTGTTTCTGGAAGGAACTTGTGAGAAATGCCATTTATCTTCCGGGGGGGTTGACAACCGAGGGGGAGTATCGTATACTTTAACGAAATAAACAGTCCGTGCACGGCGCACGGATGTATTTTATCATATGAGATTGACAAGGGTGTCAAGGAGTCCCTGGGCAAGGTGGCCTGAGGGTTCTTTGGCGCCCTTGTGTTCGTTTGACAGACATTCCAAAGGGGGAGTCACCATGACAAAGCAAACCATGCAAACTCTGTACTGTCCACAGATGGAACATGACAACTGCGGCATCGGGGCTGTTGTGGATATCCACGGACGCAAAAGCCATCACATCGTGGCAGATGCGTTGCACATTGTGGAAAACCTGGAGCACCGGGCTGGCAAAGACGGCCAGGGCAAGACGGGCGATGGTGTGGGCATTCTGGTCCAGATCAGCCACCGTTTTTTCTCTAAGGTGTGTCAGGAGCAGGGAATCTCTCTGGGTGGAGAGCGTGAGTACGGCGTAGGCATGTTCTTCTTTCCCCAGGATGAGCTGCGCCGCAGCCGTGCCATGAAGATGTTTGAGGTCATTGTGGCCAAGGAGGGGCTGGAGTTTTTGGGATGGCGGAAGGTGCCCACCGCCTCCCAGGTGCTGGGGGAGAAGGCCTTGGCGTGTATGCCCGCCATCTACCAGTGCTTTGTGAAAAAGCCTGCGGATGTACCCAAAGGCCTGGCCTTTGATCGGAAGCTGTACATGGTGCGACGGGTCTTCGAGCAGAGCAACGACAACACCTATGTGCCCTCTCTGTCCAGCCGCACCATCGTATATAAGGGAATGTTCCTGGTGGGGCAGCTGCGGACCTTCTTCCTGGACTTGCAGGACGAGGACTTTGACTCGGCCATCGCCATGGTGCACTCCCGTTTCTCCACCAACACCAATCCCAGCTGGGAGCGGGCCCATCCCAATCGATTCATGGTGCACAATGGAGAGATCAACACCATCCGGGGCAACGCCGATAAGATGCAGGCCCGGGAGGAAACCATGTCCACCCCGGCATTCTCCGAGGACGATTTGGCCAAGGTACTGCCGGTAATTCACGCCGATGGCTCGGACTCGGCCATGCTGGACAACACCCTGGAGTTTCTGGTCATGAGCGGCATGGAGCTGCCTCTGGCCATGATGGTGGCCATCCCAGAACCCTGGAGCCACAACGACACCATCTCCCAGCCGCTGCGGGATTTCTACCAGTATTACGCCACCATGATGGAGCCCTGGGACGGCCCTGCCTCCATTCTCTTCTCCGATGGCGATGTGATGGGGGCGGTGCTGGACCGTAACGGCCTGCGCCCCTCCCGCTACTACATCACCAGCGATGGCCGCCTCATTCTCTCCTCGGAGGTGGGGGTGCTCCCCATCCCGGAGGAGCAGATTGTCACCAAGGAGCGGCTGCATCCGGGGAAGATGCTGTTGGTGGACACGCGAGAGGGCCGGGTGTATACCGATGAGGAGATCAAGGAGCGCTATGCCTCCAAAGAGCCCTACGGGGAGTGGCTGGACAGCAACCTGGTGGAGCTCCACGACTTGAAGGTTCCCAACCAGCCGGTGCCCCCTCTGAGCCGCGAGTACTGCGCCCGGCTGCAGATGGCCTTTGGCTACACCTATGAGGAGTACCGCAACAGCGTGTGCTCCATGGCCCTCAACGGCAGTGAGCCCATTGGAGCCATGGGTGTGGACACCCCTCTGGCGGTGCTCTCCAACCAGTATCAGCCCCTGTTCCACTACTTCAAGCAGATGTTTGCCCAGGTTACAAACCCGCCCATTGACTCGGTGCGGGAGAAAATCGTCACCTCCACCACCGTCTACGCCGGGAAAAACGGCAATCTGCTTCAAGAGCAGCCAGAGAACTGCCGGGTGCTGAAAATCAACAACCCCATTTTGAACGACCTGGACTTGCTGAAAATCAAGACCATGAACCGTCCGGGGTTCCAGGTGGCCACGGTCTCCATCCTTTATTATAAGAATACCCCCATGGATCGGGTGCTGGAGCAGTTGTTTGTCCAAGTGGACAAGGCCTATCGCAAAGGGGCTACCATCCTCATCCTGTCGGACCGTGGGGTGGATGAAAACCATGTGGCCATCCCGTCTCTGTTGGCAGTATCGGCGGTACACAAGTATCTGGTGAAGACCAAAAAGTGTACGGCCATGTCTCTGATTCTGGAGTCCGGGGAGCCCCGGGAGGTGCATCACTTCGCTTGCCTGCTGGGTTACGGTGCCTGTGCCGTCAATCCCTATCTGGCCCACGCCACAGTGGCCCAGCTGGTGGAGGATGGACTGTTGAGCAAGGATTACTACGCCGCCGTAGAGGACTATGACCACGCCATTCTCCAGGGAATCGTAAAGATCGCCTCCAAAATGGGGATCTCCACCATCCAGTCCTACCAGGGCAGCCAGATTTTTGAGTGTATCGGCATCAGCCGTGAGGTGATTGATACCTATTTCACCGGCACCATTAGCCGCATTGGCGGCATCACTCTGGAGGACATCGCTGCCCAGACCGATGCCCAGCACTCCAGGGCTTACGATCCCCTGGGGTTGGCGGTAAATCTCACCCTGCCCTCGGTGGGGCGCCACAAAATGCGCAGCCAGGGAGAGGAGCACCGCTATAACCCTCAGACCATCCACCTGTTGCAGCAGTCTACCCGCACCGGGGACTACCAGATGTTCCGCCAGTATACCACCCAGGTGGACCAGGAGAGCTACGGCACCCTGCGTTCCCTGATGGAGTTCAACTATCCCGCCCAGGGAGTGCCTCTGGAGGAGGTGGAGAGTGTGGACAGCATTGTCACCCGCTTCAAGACTGGGGCCATGTCCTACGGCTCCATCTCGCAGGAGGCTCACGAGGCTTTGGCGGTGGCCATGAACCGGCTCCACGGAAAGTCCAACAGCGGCGAGGGCGGAGAGAGCGAGGAGCGGCTGGAGTCTGCGGGCACCGACCACGACCGCAGCTCCGCCATCAAGCAGGTGGCCAGCGGCCGCTTCGGTGTCACCAGCCGCTACCTGGTCAGCGCCAAGGAATTGCAAATCAAAATGGCCCAGGGTGCCAAGCCTGGGGAGGGCGGACACTTGCCCGCCCAGAAGGTGTACCCCTGGATTGCCAAGACTCGGCACTCCACCCCTGGGGTGAGCCTGATCTCTCCGCCGCCCCACCACGACATCTATTCCATTGAGGATTTGGCCCAGCTCATCTATGATTTGAAAAACGCCAACAAGTATGCCCGCATTTCGGTGAAGCTGGTGTCCGAGGCTGGGGTTGGTACCGTGGCCGCTGGCGTGGCCAAGGCGGGGGCCCAGGTGATTTTGATCTCCGGCTACGACGGAGGCACGGGAGCTGCCCCCCTGAGCTCCATTCTAGATGCGGGCCTGCCCTGGGAGCTGGGGCTGGCAGAGACCCACCAGACCTTGCTGCAAAATGACCTCCGAGACCGGGTACGCCTGGAGACCGACGGTAAGCTGATGAGTGGTCGGGACGTGGCTGTGGCTGCCCTGTTGGGGGCGGAGGAATTTGGCTTTGCCACGGCGCCTCTGGTGACCCTGGGCTGTGTGATGATGCGGGTGTGTAACCTGGACACCTGCCCCATGGGCGTGGCGACTCAAAACCCAGAGTTGCGCAAGCGCTTTATGGGAAAGCCGGAGTATGTAGAAAACTTTATGCGCTTCATCGCCCAGGAGCTGCGGGAGTACATGGCCAAGCTGGGGGTGCGTACCATCGATGAGATGGTGGGCCGCACCGATCTGCTGCGGCAGAGAACCGATCTCACAGGTAACGCGGCCAAGGTGGATCTCAGCGGCGTGCTGGCCCAGGTCCCGGACAGCCAGACGGTCTTTGATCCTCAGCAGGCCTATGACTTCCACTTGGAGCACACCAAGGATGAGAGCGTGTTGCTCAAGAGCGCCAAGGTACAGGACAGCTTGTCCGCAGGCAGACCTCACCGGGTAGAAGTGAACTTGGGGAACACGGATCGCAGCTTTGGCACCCTGTTGGGCTCTGAGCTCACCCGTCGGCACCCCCGCGGACTGCCTCAAGGCACCATCACCGTCCGCTGCCATGGCGCGGGCGGCCAGAGCTTCGGTGCATTCATCCCCCGGGGACTCACCCTGGAGCTGGAGGGGGACAGCAACGACTACTTCGGTAAGGGCCTGTCCGGCGGTAAGCTGGTGGTGTATCCCCAAAAGCAGGCGAAATTTGTGCCCCATGAGAATATCATCATCGGTAACGTGGCCCTGTACGGCGCCACTTCCGGCCAGGCCTATATCAATGGTAAGGCCGGGGAGCGGTTCTGTGTACGCAACTCCGGGGCACGTGCGGTGGTAGAAGGCGTGGGCGAGCACGGCTGTGAGTATATGACCGGCGGCTGTGTGGTGGTGCTAGGTCCCACAGGAAAGAACTTCGCCGCCGGTATGAGCGGCGGCGTGGTGTATGTGCTGGACGAGGAAAATCGCCTTTACCGGAACCTGAACAAGGGCCAGGTGCTCATGGAGAAGGTGGAGAGCAAGTTCGACCGGGAGGAGCTGCGGCAGATGCTCCGGGACCATGTGGCCGCCACTGGTTCGGAGAAGGCCCGTCAGATCCTGGACGACTTTGATGCCTATTTGCCCCGCTTCAAGAAAATCATTCCCGGGGAGTATAAGAAGCTGATGCAGCTCTCTGCCCAGTTTGAGGAGCAGGGAATGAGCCGGGAAGAGGCCCAGATCGAGGCGTTTTATGCCAGCGTGGCCGGAAAGGAAGGTTGAGGAAGATGGGAAAGCCCACAGGATTTATGGAATATCAGCGTCAGGACGGACCTTCTGTCCCGCCCCTGGAGCGCATCAAACATTTTGACGAATTCCACACCACCCTTACCCCTCAGCAGCAGCAACAGCAGGGGGCTCGGTGTATGGAGTGCGGGGTTCCCTTCTGCCAGGCTGGAATGATGATCGGCGGCATGGCCTCCGGCTGTCCCCTCCACAACCTGGTGCCTGAGATCAACGATCTGGTATACCACGGCAACTGGGAACAGGCTTACATCCGCCTGACCCAAACCCACTGTCTGCCCGAGTTCACCTCTCGGGTGTGTCCTGCCCTGTGCGAGGCGGCGTGCACGTGCGGGGAGTATAGTGAGCCTGTGACCACCAAGGACAACGAGCGTCAGGTCATTGAATACGCCTTTGCCCACGGTCTGGTCAGCGGTGAGCCACCCAAGGTGCGCACAGGAAAGCGGGTGGCTGTGGTGGGCAGCGGCCCGGCGGGACTGTCTGCGGCGCTGTTGCTCAACCAGAGAGGCCATTTTGTGACGGTATTCGAGCGCAGCGACCGCCCGGGTGGATTGCTGCGCTACGGGATTCCCAATATGAAGCTGGACAAGAAGGTCATCGACCGCCGCATTGCCCTGATGGAGAAAGCGGGGGTGGAGTTCCGGTGCAATGTGGACGTGGGACGAACGGTCACCGCCCAGGAGCTGATGGAAGAATATGACCGGGTGATTCTGGCCTGTGGAGCCAGTCAGCCCCGGGACCTGCCTGTGCCCGGGCGAGAAGCGGACGGCGTGATGTTTGCCGTGGACTTTTTGGGACAAGTGACCAAGGCGTTGCTGGACAGCGACTTCCAAACGGTCCCCACCCACCTGGCGCAGGGCAAACAGGTGCTGGTCATTGGCGGTGGCGACACGGGCAACGACTGCGTGGGCACCGCCATCCGCCTGGGGGCGGCAGGGGTAACCCAGCTGGAGATGATGCCCAAGGCCCCGGAGACCCGTGCCCCCAGCAACCCCTGGCCCCAGTGGCCTCGAGTGCTGAAAACTGACTACGGCCAGCAAGAGGCCATCGCCGTGTTTGGTGCCGACCCCCGCCGCTATCAGACCACCGTCAAGGAGTTCCAACAGGACGCCCAGGGCAAGGTGTGCGGAGCGGTGCTGGTGAGCCTGGAACCTAAGAAAGATGAAGCCACCGGACGGATGCAGATGGTGCCTGTGGAGGGCAGCGAGGTGGAGGTGCCCGCGGACCTGGTGCTTATCGCTGCAGGCTTTTTGGGCAGTGAGGAGTATGTGGCCCAAGCCTTCGGGGTGGAGCGGGATGGCCGAACCAATGTGGCTACCCAGCCCGGCGGGTATGAGACCAGCGTGGAGCGGGTCTTTACTGCCGGAGACATGCACCGGGGCCAATCCCTGGTGGTGTGGGCCATTGCCGAGGGGCGGGAAGCGGCCCGGGCGGTGGATATCTCATTGATGGGATATAGCAACTTGTAAAATATAAGGAGGCCTGAAACGGATTTGCGTTCGGGCCTCCTCTGGTATCCAAACACTTTTAGCCAAGGGTAAAAGACAAAAAGAAAAAGCTCTGAACGCATTTGCGTTCAGAGCTTTTGGTGGAGATAAGCGGGATCGAACCGCTGACCTCTTGAATGCCATTCAAGCGCTCTCCCAGCTGAGCTATACCCCCAAGTGGTTATTTGTTTTTCCGTCGGTCTCTCGCGCCGACAAAAGTGAGTATATCAGAGAGGGGGTGGTTTGTCAACAAGAAAATGCAAAAAATCTAAATTTTTTTCTTGGGCCTTTGCGCCCTGTATTTTCCACCCCATTTGTCAGGGAAAAGATATGGGCAGGATGTAGGGAAAATAGGAAGGGAGGGGAAGGCTGTATTGGAATGACGAGCTGGACCAGATCACGGCCGAAGGCCAAACAACTTGGCTTCTTATCATAAGGAGCATATAAGGCGATATTGGGGCTGTTTGGGCCTTTGCAAAAAAATCGAAAAGTTTTTGAAAAAAACTCTTGACTTTTCTTGCACCCCCTGTTATACTAACACTCGTTCCGCAGGGGACACAACCGAATACGGGGGTATAGCTCAGCTGGGAGAGCGCTTGAATGGCATTCAAGAGGTCAGCGGTTCGATCCCGCTTATCTCCACCAAAAAGACCTGAAACCAAACGGTTTCAGGTCTTTTGCTTTTCATTTTGTGTTGCATCTGACAAACTTTTTACCGTACCTTGGTGGTCCTGTTTACCTATGGGTGCTATGGTTTCTTTATCCAATGCCATGGAGAGAGGGGGCCGGAAGGTGAGAAAGCTACAGATTTGGGATATGGCTTCTGCGCTGGTATTTTTGGTGGGGGCTGTGCTGTTTGGCGTGCCCTGTTTTCGATATGAGGAGGTGACGGCGTTATCCGGGTTTGGTGTGCTGGTTGCGGTGGTCGGGGTGATTATGAGCTTGGTGAAAGTGCGCTGCCCGTGTTGCGGTGCTTTCCTAGGTGTCCTAGTGTCCCCCAAACGTCCTTTTTGTCCCAGCTGCGGGTGTAATTTGAAAAAAGCGCTGCGATAAGATAAGCTCTGGAACCTGTGGAGGGTTCCAGAGCTTATCTTATCGGTTGAGCCAGTAAATCCCCAAGTTGAGATACCCGGCAAAGGCCACCCACGCCAGATAGGGCAGCATCAGCCAGAATGTGCGGCGGTCCAGCGCGGAAAATTGCAGGGTGGTGAGGAGGATGAGGCACCACAGCAGTACCAGCCAGAAAAAGGACACCAGGTAGAGCCCCAGGTTGAAAAAGAGGATGGACCACAAAAAGTTCAATCCCAACTGAATGCCGTAGAATATGAGGGCTCGCTTAACCATCTTTTCTGCGCCCTGGGACCGGACCACCAAATAGGAGGCAATGCCCATCAGGATAAAGAGCACCGTCCACACCACCGGAAACAGCCAACCCGGCGGGGAGAGAGGTGGCTGGTTTAGAGATTCAAAGTCCTTCATGGCATCCCGGGTGACCCAGGCAGACAGACCACCTACAGCCAGAGGGATCCCAATACATAGCAGTAATTGACGCAGTTTGTGACGCATTCCCAGCACCTCCTATGGGGTAGTTTATGCAGGAATGGCGATATTTACGCAACAGCCGCCCCATGTACCATGAGTGTTTGGTACATGGGGCGGTTATTTAGGCTTGAGAGGCCTCTTGGTCCAGTTTGCGGTAATGCTCTGCCTGAGCGGGAGACAGGGTCTTGACACCAAAGATGAAAAAGAAAATGTGGAACAGCCAGACGCATCCCAGAATCACCCGGCCCACGGGGACGCTGCCCATCATGAAAAAGCCAATGGACATCACCAGGGTGACGGTGACCATAATGCGGAGTTTGGTGCTCCAGGTCATACCCCGACCCTTGACGAAGCTCTCCAGATTGTTTTTGTACAGCTTGGTGGAGGTAAACCAGGTGTGCAGACGCTGGGAGCTGCGGGCAAAGCAGTAGGCGGCCAGCATCAGGAAGGGAAAGGCGGGGAGGAGGGGGAGCACGGCGCCGATGGCGCCCAGAGCCAGGCTGATACAACCCAAGATCACATAGAGTACTTTTTTCATTCCAGCATCATCTCCTGTTTTGGTTTCGTTTTTCTTTGGTGCTCTCCCACACATGGCGTAGGGCCAGAATGGGATGGTGGAGGAGCATTCGGGGACCAGAGTAGCGCATCACCTGACGGATTTGGGTGGCCATGTCCTTTCGGTAACAGTGTACGTTGCAGTTGGAGCAGAAGGTTTTGTGTTCCATAAAGGGGCACTTCTCGCTGCGCTCCATGGCGTAGTCTTTCAGGGCCTGGCATTGGGGGCACAGCTGCCCGGTGGGGGTTTGGTGGACGCCGTGGCAGTAGATGGCGATCATCTGTCCCACCACCTTCTGCTCCCGCTGGCGTTTTTTCTGGACGCTTGCTCCCATCAGCTCAGCCTCCCGTATTCCACGGAGTGCACCTCGTCGGCGATACCCATGGTGGAGCGGCGGTGGCTGACCAGAATTACCGTGCGCTGCTCCCGCTCTCGGTGAAGAGAGCGGAGAATCTCCGCCTCGTTGAGGCTGTCCAGGTTGCTGGTGGGCTCATCCAGCAGCAGGAAGGGAGCGTTGTGGAGGAAGGCACGGGCCAGGCCCAGCCGTTGCCGTTCGCCGCCGGACAGGGTGTCTCCCAGTTCTCCCACGGGGGTGTCATACCCCTGGGGCAGGGTGAGGATGAAGTCGTGGATGGAGGCCTTTTTGCAGGCCGTCTCCACCTCCTCCCGGGTGGCGTCGGGGCGGGCCAAAAGAATATTTTTCAAAATGGTATCGTGGAACAGGTCGGTGTCCTGGGTCATGTATCCCTCCATAGCTCTCAAATCGGAGGTGTTGATCTCCCGCACGTCTCGCTCCGAGATGGTCACCGCTCCGCTCTGGCGGTCCCAGAACCGCATGAGTAGTTTGAGCAGGGTGGACTTACCAGAACCGCTGCGGCCCACAATGCCCACCACTTTCCCCTTGGGAAAATCCAGGGACAGACCATCCAGAATGGTCTCGCCGCCGTAGGAGAAGGTGAGGTTGTCGCAGGCGGCCCCATGGAACTGAGTGGAGGACTGCCCCACAACCTCTTCCACCACCGGGGACTCATCCAGAATGTCCAGCACCCGGCGGGCGGCGGCGAAGGTGCTTTGCAGGGTGGTGCCCAGGTTGGCCAGGGCTACCACCGGGCCAAAGGAGGACATGAGGGTGATGAGAGCAATGAGCAGGGGGCCAAACCCCACCTGTCCCTGTTCTACCAACACCAGGCCCAGGGCCAGAAGGGCCAGGTCATAGAGCCAGATGACTGTGTGGGTGACGGCGGTGTTGGTTCCGGTGATGTGACTCATCTTCTTCTGCACGCGCCCCAAGTCGGCGGTGCGCCCCTCCAGTTCGTCCAGCCGCTGTTGCTGGCCATGGTACTGGATGGTCTCATCCAGACCTCGCAGGCTGTCCAGCACAAAGGCGGACAGCTGGCCCGCCTTCTGGCGCATCTGGTTGCCCGTGTCTCCGGAATGGCGGGAGGCCAGAACGGGCAGGAGAATCCCCACGGTGGCGTAGGCCAGCAGAGCCACAATGCCAAAGGCCCAGTGGAGCCAGGCCAAAAAGGCGGCGGTGATGAGGCTCATCACCAGGGCAATGGCAGCGGGGGAGATGGTGTGGGCGTAAAAGACCTCTAAAAGCTCAATGTCGGAGGTGATCACCGAAATCAAATCACCCTTATCCCGCCCATCCAGCTTGGCAGGGGCCAGGCGGCGCAGGGCGGCAAACACCTTCTGGCGCAAAATAGCCAGCAGTTTAAAGGCAATGTAGTGGTTGCAGGTCTGCTCGCCGTAGCGGAATACGCCACGGAGCAGCGCACACAGGGCGGCAATGAGGAAGATCAGGGGCAGGGCATCCCAGTGGTTGACCACTGAGAGAATGCCCACCCCGCCCAGCACGGGGATGAGAGTAGCGGCCAGAAAGCCCAGCACGCCCAAGAGAATGGCCAGGAGCATCACTCCGGTGAGGGGGCCCACCAAAGTGATCAGTTGGGCCATACAGGATAGATTGCTTCGTGGTTTCATGCGGGTACCTCCTCTTGGTTATACTGTTCCAACTCTTGCTGTTGCTGCCACAGGCGGGCATACCGACCACCTTGGGCCAGCAGTTGGCTGTGGGATCCGTGTTCCACCACCCGGCCGCCTTCCAAGGTGTAAATGATGTCCGCCCCGGCCACATTGGCCAGGCGGTGGGAGATCACCAGTACCGTGTGGGTGCGGGAGAGGCGGTGGATTTGCTCCATAATCTCGTTTTCACTGTCCACATCCACGTTGGACGTGGCCTCGTCAAAGATGTACATGTGGCTGTTGTGCAGTAGGGCACGGGCCAGGGCCAGGCGCTGACGCTGACCGCCGGAGAAGTTGCTGCCGCCCTCTTGCAGCATCGTGTCCAGACCACGCTCTCCGCGGAGGAAGGGGGCCAGATTCACCTGTTCCAGCACCGCCCACAGCTGGTCATCCAAAGCATCGGGGCAGGCCAGCAGAAGATTATCCCGCACCGAGCCTTTGAACAGGTAGCTGCGGTGTCCAATGTAGGTGCAGTGGGCCATCAGGCTATCTTCCGAGATTGAGGAGAGCTCCTTGCCGCCCAGGGTGATGTGCCCGCCGTAGCCGCGGTTGCGGCCCATGAGCAGGGCGGACAGGGTGGATTTGCCACAGCCGCTTTCGCCCACCACGGCGGTGAGGGAGCCGGGGGCAATGGTCAGGTTGACACCTTGAAGAATGGGACGCTGTCCGTCATAGGAGAAGGTCACATCCCGGCACTCCAGGGTGGGGTTGCCATCTAGGGTTTCGGTGGAGAGCGCAGGGACCTCCAAATCCAGCAATGCATAGATTTTCTGGGCAGCGGCCATGCCGTTCATAGCTACATGGAAGAAGCTGCCCAGCAGACGCATGGGGAGGAAGAACTCCGCCGAGAGAAGAATGATAACAAAACACCCGGCGGGGGTGATGAGCCCCTGGGAGAACTGCATCAAGGCCAGAATGGCGCCCAGAGCGGCCCCGCCGTAGGCGATAAGGTCCATGATCACGATGGAGTTGAGCTGCATGGTGAGCACCTTCATGGTCACCTTGCGGAACTCCTCGGCCTGCTGGGCCATCTCCTCCTGACGAGCTCCATCGGCCTGATAAATTTTCAGAGTGGTCAGACCCTGGAGATTCTCCAGGAAGTGGTCACCCAGGCTGGTGTATTTTCCCCAATACTTGGCCAGCAGCTTTTTGGCAAAGGTCTGCACCGCGGCAATGGCTACGGGAATGAGGGGGACACACACCAGCAGCACCACCGCACAGGTGAGGCTGATGGGGGCCAGGAAGAGAAAGAGGGTCACAGGGGCCAGAAGGCTATAAAAGAACTGGGGCAGATAGGAACCAAAGTAGATTTCCAGCTGATCTACTCCTTCCACCGCCACCTGAACTACCTGGGCGGTGGAGGTGCGCTGGCGGTAAGAGGCGCCCAGCGCATACAGCTTTTCAAACAGAGTGCGGCGCAGAGTGCCCTTGACCTGCCGGGAGGCCAGGTGGCTCATGCGGGCGGCAGCGCGCAGAGCAAACCAACGCACCACCAGAGCCACCAGGGCAATCCCGGCGGCCCAGGGCAGTTGCCGCTGCACGCCGTGGCCGTTCAGCAGCTGCTCCAACAGCCAGCCCAAGGTGAACACCAGGGCTGCGTTAGCCACCATGGAAATCCACTGGCAGGCCACATTTCCGGCAATAAATTTTTTGCTGTCCGGCACCATGCCCAACAGCCGCTTGTCCATCATCATGGAAATCAAATCTCCTTCCAATTAGCCAAGGCTAACAAATAACACAAAAAAGAATGTTAGCATACGCTAACATTTTGTGCAAAAAAGAACAGGGGTGGTTACCCTAAGCAAACTATACCATACATGAGCACTTAACGCAAGGGATTCTGATGGAAAAATTGGGGTGGTACCGTGCACTTGAGGGTAGGAAGCGACGGTGTTATACTGATGTCATACGTAACATGAGGGGAGAGATGGCTGTGAAAGTGGTCATTGCCAGTGATTCCTTTAAGGGAAGTGTCAGTGCGGTTGAGGCGGTGTCATATCTGGAAGAGGGCATCCGCCGTGTCTGGCCAGAGGCGGAAGTGGATGGAATCCCGGTGGCAGATGGCGGAGAGGGAACGGTGGATGCCTTTTTGCACAGTCTGCCTGGGGAGAGAATCACCGTGCCTGTTATGGGGCCGTTGGGAGCTCCGGTTCAAGCGGACTTTGCCCTGCTGAACGATGGCACTGCAGTTATCGAGATGGCGGCAGCCAGCGGGTTGCCCCTGCTGGCCCCAGAGGAACGTAACCCCATGTGTACCACAACCTATGGAACCGGGCAGTTGATGGCTGCGGCCCTGGACGCCGGGTGTACCCGTATGGTACTGGGATTGGGTGGAAGCGCCACCAACGACGGTGGGGCCGGGGTGGCTCAGGCTTTGGGGGTGAAGCTGTTGGATGCCCAGGGACGAAGCCTCCCACCAGGCGGTGGTGCGCTGAACAGGTTGGAGCGGATGGAGCTGAGTGGATTGGACTCCAGACTGGCCAATATACCCATTGTGGCGGCCTGCGATGTTACCAACCCCCTGTGCGGACCCCAAGGGGCTTCGGCGGTGTATGGCCCCCAAAAGGGAGCCGATGATGAAATGGTATGGGAATTGGATGAGGATTTGGCCCATTTTGCCCGGATCGGTCTGGCCTGTACGGGGCGGGATGTGGCCCAAGTTCCGGGAGCCGGTGCGGCGGGTGGGCTGGGAGCGGGGCTGCTCCTCTTTACCAATGCGCAGATCCGTTCCGGTATCACCACGGTGCTGGACACCGTGGGGTTTGATCGGCGTATCGCTGATGCAGACCTGGTGATAACAGGGGAGGGACGTATCGATGGGCAGTCCATCTGTGGAAAGACTCCGGTGGGGGTGGCCCAGCGGGTGAAGGCTCAGCGGAATATTCCGGTGGTGGCCATCGTTGGCGGCATAGGCCCTCAGGCGGAGCGGGTCTATGATTACGGCATTGACGCCATCTTTTCCACAGCTCCCGGCCCCATCACGCTGGAGGAGGCAATGGACAACAGCAACACCCTGTTGGCCTCCGCGGCGGAACGGGTGGCCCGGCTGATGCAGGCGGTGCGTACATGAGTGGAGGGAACGGACAAAAAAACCCGCAGGGCATAGAATGGCTGGGGGGGGATAGCCCCCCTGGAAGGAGGATGCCCAGATGGGAATTACCAGTTCAAACAAGGTGGTGGACCGGGCTCAGATCGGGTGTGACGGAGAGTTCAAGGTAACCTTGGCTCTGACTGCTGCCCCGGACATCATCGAAAACCCCACGGATATTGTCTTGGTGCTGGACCGCTCCGGCAGCATGGCGGGTGCGCCGTTGGCTGCCATGAAAGAAGGAGCGGACACGTTCATTGATATTATACAGGAGGCCACCAACAGCGGCGGAGGAAGCGGGGAGCTGGGCGCAGGAACCCGCATGGGGGTGGTGAGTTTTGCCTCCACCGCCCAGAAAGATACCACATTGACCACATCCGTAGCAGATTTGAAAACGGCGGTAAACGATTTGACCGCAGGGGGCAGCACCAACCACGGGGATGCCTTTGCCCAGGCCACTCAGCTTTTGGAGACGGGGACCAATCCGGTGAAGGTGATGGTGATGTTCACCGACGGTAACACCACCGCAGGCCCACCTCCGGCCCCCATTGCCGCTCAGGCGAAAGCTTTGGGGATCATCATTTACTGCATCGGTCTGGTGGGAGCGGACGGACTGGATGTGAGCGCACTGAATACCTGGGCCACGGACCCGGATTCCATCCATGTGGCCATTGCGCCCACTCCGGCAGATCTGGAAGAAATCTTTGCCGAACTGGCCGCCAACCTCACCAAGCCGGGAGCCACAGACCTGAAGATTGATGAGGAGCTCAATCCGGATTTTGAACTTGTGCAAATCGATCCCCCGGACAAGGGAACGGTGGAGCAGCAGAGCGACACCAAGCTGACCTGGCGCATGGACGGGCTTGGAGTGAGTGGCGTGGAAAGTGCCACCCTGTCCTTCCTGGTACGGCACCGGGGGAAAACGGGCGGATTGAAGCTGGTCAACCAGTCTATTCAGTACAGTGATACCCAAGGCAACTTGGTGGTGTTTCCGGACCCCACGGTGCGGGTGCGCTGTGATGTGGTGATTCAGCCTGAGCCGTGCCCCACTCCGGTGGACGTAACGGTGGAGGGGTGTACCGATTCCGTGGTGGTGGATGCGGGAGAGATTGCCCTGGACTCTGTGGGCCGCATTCTCCAGATGGATGTGACCATAAAGGATGTCTGCCCAAACCGTCGGGTGGCCCTGGCGGTAATTCTCACAGAGGTCCATGAGAACGAGGAAACGCAGACCCGAGGGGTCAAGGTGGTCACAGTTCCCGCCCATCAGGAGATGGGGTGCCGGGATGTTTTGGTGCGTTGTGTGCGTTTTGCGGTGCCGGAGGATGGAGGAAGCTTGTGTGAGCCCCGACGCTTCCAGGTACAGACCTTTGCCCACTATATGGATTCGGACTTTGTGTGTTGTCCAGAGCAATAAAATAAAATGATATTTTGCCAGGCCATGGAACGCTCCGTGGCCTGGCAAAAAATTTTGATATAGCTGTTGTTATAACAACAGCGCCAAAGGAAAGGACGTGATATCATCCGGAGTGCAACAAGGAAGGTTTAAGACACTGGACACAGTGGCATTCTAAGAGCATCAACTGGAAAGGAAGTGCTTTGCATGAAAGTTGCTGTGGATCAGTATCTGTGTATCGGATGTGGGGTATGCGTGGGTTTGTGTCCCAAGGTGTTTCGCATCGGCGAGGACGGAAAGTCCGGTGTTTGCCAGTCCGTGACAGAGGAGACCTTGTCGCCGGTGCAGGAGGCCATTGACTCCTGTCCCGTGACGGCCATCAGCTGGCTGGAAAACCACGAAAGGACGTTATAACATGGAACAAAAGATGTTTTGCTATCAGTGTCAGGAGACCGCCGGGTGCCGTGGCTGCACCATGGTGGGCGTGTGCGGCAAGCAGCCGGATGTGGCAGCCATGCAAGATCTGCTGGTGTACGTCAGCCGGGGAATTTCTGCGGTCACCACCGCGCTCCGGGGGGAGGGAAAGGAGATCTCCCCGGAGATCAACCATCTCATAACCCTCAACCTCTTTATAACCATCACCAATGCCAACTTTGACAAGGAGAGTATCGAGGCCCGCATCCGCGCCACTCTGGAGGAGAAGGCCAAGCTGCTCACTCAGCTGAGCACCACCCAGGGGCTGCCTGAGGCGGCCCTGTGGGATGGCTCCGGCGACTGGGAGGAGAAGGCCAAGACGGTGGGGGTGCTGTCCACCGAGAACGAGGACATTCGCTCTCTGCGGGAACTGATTACCTACGGACTCAAGGGGCTGTCTGCCTACTCCAAGCACGCCAATGTGTTGCTTCAGGACGATCCCCAGGTGGATGCTTTCTTGCAGCGGGCTCTGGCGGCTACCCTGGATGATAGCCTCACCGTGGACGACTTGGTGGCTCTGACCATGGAGACGGGTAAGTACGGTGTGGCAGGCATGGCCATGCTGGACAAGGCCAACACCTCCACCTATGGCAACCCGGAGATCACCAAGGTAAACATCGGCGTGAGGAAGAACCCGGGCATTCTGGTCTCCGGCCACGACCTGCGAGATCTGGAGATGCTGCTGGAGCAGACCCAGGGCACTGGAGTGGATGTGTATACCCACTCGGAGATGCTCCCCGCTCACTACTATCCCGCCTTCAAGAAGTACCCCAACTTTGTGGGTAACTACGGCAATGCCTGGTGGAAGCAGAAGGAGGAGTTTGAGTCCTTCCACGGTCCCATCCTCATGACCACCAACTGCATTGTGCCGCCCAAAGACAGCTACAAGGATCGCATGTATACCACCGGAGCTGCAGGCTACCCCGGCTGCACCCATATTCCCGGGGAGGTGGGAGAGCAGAAGGACTTCTCTGCCATCATTGCCCATGCCAAAAAGTGCGCCCCTCCCGCTGAGATTGAGACGGGAGAGATTGTAGGCGGCTTTGCCCACGCCCAGGTGCTGGCCCTGGCTGACAAAGTGGTGGAGGCGGTGAAGAGCGGCGCCATCAAAAAGTTCGTGGTGATGGCAGGCTGCGACGGCCGGGCCAAGAGCCGGGACTATTACACCGAGTTTGCCAAGGCACTGCCCCAGGACACTGTGATCCTCACCGCTGGCTGCGCCAAGTACAAATACAACAAGCTGCCTCTGGGCGACATCGGCGGTATTCCCCGTGTTCTGGATGCCGGGCAGTGCAACGACTCCTACTCTCTGGCGGTTATCGCCCTGAAGCTCAAGGAAGTGTTTGGCCTGGAAGATATCAACGACCTGCCCATCATCTACAACATTGCCTGGTATGAGCAGAAGGCGGTGATTGTGCTGCTGTCCCTTCTGTACCTGGGGGTGAAGAATATCCACCTGGGCCCCACGCTGCCCGCTTTCCTCAGCCCCAACGTGGCTAAAGTGCTGGTGGACAACTTCGGCATTGTCGGTATCAGCAGTGTGGAAGAGGATATGAAGTTCTTCTTTGGATAACTTCTCAAAAATGCAAGCATTTTTGAGAGATTGCAGCCCGCTGCATGCACCATTGGGTCAAAGTACGACCCAATGCCACACTGGCGGGCTGAGAAGTGTATTTTCCCATGCACATGTCCTGGGAAAATACGTGATTTCAACTTCTTTTCCCGCTTTGAGCGGGAAAACTCTGCCGAGGGCTTTTGTGGGAGGACGCTTGTCTCAACTTCTTGTACAGGTTAGCATTTAGACAGAAAAAGCCGGGGTGCGTCAAGCACCTCGGCTTTTTCTCTGATGATTGAAAATCCTGCGAAATCTTGTATAATGGAGAAAACAAGTTCTAGGAGGAAAACAACCATGTATGCAAAGACCTCTCGTGAGGTGTTAAACTTCATTCAACATAGCCCCAGCTGTTTCCACGCTGTGGCAGAAATGGCCCGGATGCTGGACCAGGCCGGGTATCAGCGACTGCGTGAGTGTGACCCCTGGGCGCTCACCAAGGGCGGCAAGTATTACACCACTCGCAACGGCTCTTCCATCATCGCGTTCCATGTGGGAGAGGAGCTGGACAACTACCACTTCCAGATCACCGCCTCTCACAGTGACTCCCCCAGCTATAAGGTCAAGGACAAAGGAGAGCTCAAGGGCAAGGGCGGCTATTTGCAGCTGAACACAGAAGGGTACGGCGGCATGATCTGCTCCAGCTGGATGGATCGCCCTCTGTCTCTGGCTGGGCGTGTGCTGGTGCGCCAGGGCAATGAGATTTCCACCCGCTTGTTGAACATTGACCGGGATTTGCTCCTGATCCCCAATGTGGCCATCCACATGAACCGGGAGGTCAATTCCGGCATGAAGTTCAACCAGCAGGTGGATATGCTCCCCTTGTTCTCCGCCGGGGCGTGTGGGGAGAACAGCTTCCACGCCCTCATCGCCAAAGAGCTGGGTGTGGACCCGGAGCATGTGGTGGGCTGTGACCTGTACCTCTATCCCCGGGTAGCCCCCAGTCTGTGGGGGGCGGAGGAGGAGTTCATTTCTTCCCCCCGCCTGGACGATCTCCAGTGTGCCTACACCTCGCTTAAGGCCTTCCTGCAGGGCGAAAACCCCCACGGGGTCAACGTGTTCTCCTGTTTTGACAACGAGGAGGTGGGCTCTGGCACCAAACAGGGGGCCCTGTCCACCTTCCTGCGGGACGTGCTTCAGCGTATCCACGGCGCTCTGGGCTATGCGCCCCAGGACTACTTCCAGGCGGTGGCCAAGAGCTTCATGGTCTCCTGTGACAACGCCCACGCCGTCCACCCCAACCACCCGGAAAAGACGGACGCTGAGAACTGCGTCTATCTCAACCAGGGCGTGGTGGTGAAATTCTCCGCCAACCAGAAGTACACCACCGATGGCATCAGCGCCGCCATTTTCATGCAGCTGTGTAAGGATGCCAAGGTGCCGGTGCAGACCTTTGCCAACCGCAGCGATATGGCCGGAGGCAGTACCCTGGGCAACTTGTCCACGCAGCAGGTGTCTCTCCACACTGTGGATGTGGGCCTGCCTCAGCTGGCCATGCACTCCGCCTACGAGACCGCTGGAGTGAAGGACTCTCAGTACATGGTCCAGGCCCTCACCGCATTCTATGCCACGGACTTGAAGATCACCGACAGCGAGCAGTTTGTACTGGGCGAATAAACGACAAAAAAGCCGGGAGCATCGCTCCCGGCTTTTTTTAGCGTGTGGGGTCCATCATGGTGCCTAGAAACAGGGGAACATTTTCCCGGCAATCCACCAACAGATATACAAAGGGACGGTCCAAAATCACCTCTTTGGGCGGGGTTGACGGCATGGAGCCGCCGGCGTTCATTTCCACAGCGGTGGCGGCACCTGCCTGGGTGCCACGTTCGCTGACGTTGATGTAGGTTTTATGGAGCACACGGTTGATATAGAGGCTGACATCTCCACAGGTGCCGAGAGCGGAAAAATCGGCTGTTTCCCCATGGAAAGGGGCCTCCATCCCCATGAGAGGGAGGATGTTTTCCAGTTGGATGGTCTGCTGGGTGGAGAACTTGGGCAAAGCGGTGTTTACCGGCGTTTCGATGGGATGGGCCAACAGCTGGGAGAGATATTCCCCAGTGATGTTGTCCACATACTCATCCACCGAGATTCCTTCCCGAGGCAACAGGGCCACGAAGGCGAAGTTTCCATCCCGGTAGGGCTGGAGAAATCCCGTGGCCCATTCGTCCTCGAAATAGGTGTCTTGTTGAGCATACATCAGTTCCACCTCACGAGACTCCCCGGTGGCGGTGGTAAAGGTGCCCGATTTCACCTGATAGGACTGGTAGGGCTCCGCCCAGTCCCCTTCAAAGGCCAGGGCATTGACCAAATACATCACGGAATCCGTGGATAGTTCGCTGACGATCTCCGGAATCATGCCATGGGTGTGTTTGTCGACCCAGCGGTTAATGTCCCGGACGGTGGAGGCATCAAAGGGAGCCTGGTATGCGCCAGCCCCGTAATAGCCAGCGGCTGTCTGTAAAAATTCCGGTTGAACGGTCAGGTCCTCGCGGTCAGAAAACCAGATGGAATTGGCCAAGTGAAGGGGGGACTCCTCATCTTGGGCCAGTTGGGCGTGGAGATGGGCCATGTAGGCGTTGCCTTCTTCCACGGACAGTCCAAAGGCATCCTCCATCTGGTTCAGTGTCTCTCCTTGAGCGCCATTGGCGGTCATGGCCAGGGCAGAGAGAGCGGAAATGGGGGAGAGCAGGGTGTTTTCTTCTGGGGAGAAGGATTGCTGGAACAGACGCACCCCAAAATCCGACACATAGGGCCGCAGGGAAGTGACATCGGCCTGTTGGGTCTCGGCGCTGGGGGTGATATGCTCCATCAGATCCTTGGCGGAGGTGGTGGAGCAGCCGGAAAGCAGAGCCAAGGACAGAGCGGCGGCCAACAGGGCACAACCAGTTTTCCGTTTCATGATAACACCTCCTGAATGTGATTGTATAGCTGACGGTAGACCCCATCGTCCAACTGGAGCGCTGCGGAGGGCAGTCCCTCCACGGTGACATATCCGCCTTCATACAGCGATAAATCCAAGCGGAGACCTTGGAAGGTGTGGAGGGTCAGGCGATAGTCTGGCTGATTTGGGGCATTCCAGGGCTGGAAGGAAGCGGTCATCAAAGTGTCCAAACATGTGGTATCGGTGAGGGGAACGGAGGTGCTGCTGTCCCACTGGGACACATCGATGCCAGACAGGTCCTGATCCAGATGGAACATCTCGCTCAGAATCTCCCGGCCCTGGGTGAGGGTCAGGTCGTTGTTGTTCCAAAAAACTTGAACTTCTCCGGTTTCCAGAGGAATTCCCAACAGATGAGTGGGGTCATAGCCCTGGAGGGAGTAGAAGGTGCCGGAGATGGTGCCGCTGCCCTCGGTGTACCCATCCGCTTGGGTCCACTCATCGATGGACCCGGTACAGGAGCCCAGAGGCGAGCCTAGCAGAGCCTGGGAGGGGAGCGTATGAGACAGCTCCACGTAGCACCGCCCCTGGTAGATGAAGAGGGCGGACATATCACTGGATATGCCCGATTCTTGTTCCGGCACAGACGCAGGGGGGATGTAGATCCCGGAGGACGACCCGGAGTTGGCGCCGGAGCCGGATGACCCGGTGCTGTTGCTGTCCGATGGGGGCGTTCCCAGATGGGGAAAGGCCCAGACTGCCGCTCCGATGGCCAGGCACAGACAGGCGGCAAGGCCCAGGCGCAGAAGGGGACGGCGGGAGACGGGCTTGGCTTGGCGGAGTTGATCCACCTCTTCCAAAAGTGAGTCGTCCAGTTGACCCAGTGCGTCCATAAGTTGCTCGCGGTTCATGGCTGAAATCCCTCCTCTATGAGGTAGTTGCGAAGGCGGTTCCGGGTGCGGAATAGGATGGATTTGGCCTTTCCCTGGCTCATGTGGCAGTAGGAGGCCACCTCCTTGAGGGAATCGCAGTAGAAATAGCGGCCGACAAACAGGGCTCGGGCCTGAGGGGAGAGTTGGGAGACAAAGCGGTTGATGGTCTGGGCCAACAGTTGAGCATCCACCTCTTCCTGGGGGTCGGAGACTGTGCACTGGGTCAGCTCATCCAAACACAGCGCGTACTCGGTTCCCTGACGCTTCCAGCTGTTCCGCCGCCGCCACAGGTCGATGGAGACCTGGCGGGTGATTTTGCCCAGAAAAGTGGATAGTACCGTGGGACGGTGGGGTGGCATGGCGTTCCAGGCTTTGAAGTAGGTGTCGTTGACGCTCTCCTGGCTGTCCTCCTCGCTGCCCAAAATGCCCCGGGCGATTTTCATCAGGTATGGGTGATACTTCTCTTGGGTGTGCCAGATAGCTTCCTGGTCTCGCTGCCAGTAGAGAGCCACAATGTCACGGTCCTTCATATGTGTTCCCCCTTTTCACTGCCTTCACCCTACATCCCGGAAAAGAAACGCTTTGGTTTCGTTCACCACGAAATTTTTTGTCCGGGACATTTTTTCTCAAAACATGGAAGAAAGGACTTGACAAAAACTGTCGGTTAGCATATACTAACGACTCGTAGTTAGCATAAACTAATCGGAGGTCGCTATGAATAAGATGTTAAATTGGGTGATGTTGGTTTCCCTGATTTTGGTGTTTGTCAGCGGGATATTGCTCAAGCCCATGCCCGGGATGTGGCTGGGCATTTTACACGGGGTGTCCGGCCTGACCCTGGTGGTCAGCGTAACGGTCCATGTGCTCCGCCATGCTCGGCTGGGCAGAAAAACCAAAGCTGCATAATTGTTTGACTGCGTCCAAGGTGAAGAGCCGGGGCGCAGTTTTTGTTTTGCTGTTTTCTAGATGGAGATGCGGGGCTCCTGGGGAAGCTGATATTGCAGCAGGGTGAAATGGTTTTTGTGAAAGTCCAGCACCCCCTCTTGTCGCAGCAAGCTCAGCTCGTGGGAGAGGGCGCTGCGGTTGACGCTGAGAAAGCTGGCCATCTCGTCCCGGGAAAAGGGGATGGAAAAGGAGAGGGTGTGGCGGCGAGCGGCCTGCATGGTCAGGTAGACGAGGATGCGCTCCCGCAGGCTGTTGTGGGTGAGAATTGCCAGGCGGTACTCCTTCTGCATATTCATGTGGGACAGGGAGATGAGCAGCTGGTTCAAAGCGGATAGCCGCTCTCCCTCCGGGAGCACCCCCGGCTCCAACAGCAGGGAAACAGGGAAGGAGAACAGGGCGCAAGGCTCTGCCGCCACGGCCTGATAGGGGGAGATCTGGGTGCGGGTGCAGATGAGGTCCAGCCCCACAATGGACAGGGGAGCCAGGGCGTTGCGCAAATCCACCTTACCGTCGGACATGAAGTAAAGGAGATGGACTTTACCCCGTAGCAGCACCTGCACCTGGCTGACCCGGTCCTGGGGGTAGAACAGGGTGGCATCTTTGGGGTACTCGGTCACACGGCCCCGGGGGAGAAGAACTTCTTCCAGAGTGTGGAGGGAGAAGGGGGCCAGCAAATCCGTCTGTTTCAGCAAGATGCAAAGTTCATCCATGGGGTTCGCTCCTCTCATTCTTGTCCTTAGTATACTACAATTACGTTGTCTGGACAACATACAACCGGGCGGTCATCTGGTATACTCAGATAGACTACCTAAAAGGGAAGGGAGGGGCAGCAGGATATGGGCATTGTTTGGAACCGCCAGACGGTGGATTGGTTTCGCCATGCCTCCGAGTATACCGGGTACAACCGGGCACTGGGGGAGATTTTGCGTGCCCACATTCCAGCCGGAACCACTCTGTGTGATGTGGGCTGTGGTGCGGGTCTCATCGATCTGGAACTGGCCTCTCACTGTGAGTGCATCACCTGTGTGGATATTGCCCCCGGCGCTGTGGCGGCGGTGCAGGAGGAGGCCGTGGCCCGGGGCATCTCCAACCTGACCCCGCTGTGCCAGGATGGGGCAGCATTGGAAGGGGAGTGGGACACGGTGATGGCCCTCTTCCACGGGGGGAGCTGCGGAATGCAGCGATACTTCCCCCACGCCCGGCAGCGTCTGATTCTGGGGGTGTACCAGCACCCACGAGGCTCCTTTGGACCCGCCCACCGTAAGAGGGTGAAGCACCATGGAGCCGCCCAGGTGCGGGCATCTCTGGATGAGATGGGGGTGGTGTACACGGTGGAGCACCACGCCCTGGAGTACGGCCAGCCCCTGAGAAGCTGGGAGGAGGCGCAGACCTTTGTCCAAGCCTACTGCCAGCCCATGGAGGCCTGGGAACTGGAGGAATATCTCCACACCCATCTGTGCCCCACAGACAGGGCGGATTTCCCTTATTATCTGCCCAAGACCAAAGAATTTTCCCTCTTTGTGGTGCCCAGAGTGGGAAATGAGGGGGTGTGCCCATGAAAAAATGCTCCTATTCTACTATATTGGTTGCGCTGAGCGTGGCTCTGGTGCTGACCCTGGTACTCTCGGTGACTCTGGGGCGATATCCCATCGGAGTGGGGGAGCTGATGGGCATTCTGGCCCAGCAGGGGGTGGCCCTGTTGGAACACTTGGGGCTGCATGGGCTGCAGGTGGAGCAGACTTGGACCTCCACCCAGGCCTCTCTGCTGCTCTATCACCGGATTCCCCGGGTGGTTCTGGCCTGCCTGGTGGGGGGCTGTCTGTCTGGAGCGGGAGCCTCCTATCAGGGTGTCTTTCAAAACCCCATGGCCTCCCCGGACTTGCTGGGAGCCTCTTCGGGGGCGGCCTTCGGGGCGGCTTTGGCCATTTTACTGGGGGGAAGCGGGCTGACCGTCATGCTCTCGGCGTTCTGTTTCAGCTTGCTCACTGTGGCTCTGGTGATGTTTGTGGGCAATCGGGCCCGGGGCAGGCGGGTGGTGGGCCTCATTTTGGCTGGTATTATGGTCAGCTCTCTGGTCTCCAGCGGCACCTCCTTCATCAAGCTGGTGGCAGACCCCACCGACCAGCTGCCTGCCATCACCTATTGGCTCATGGGTAGCCTCAACGGAACTGCGCCCCGGGACGTTCTCTACGCCCTGCTGCCTATGACGGTGGGGATTGTGGGGCTGCACCTGCTGCGCTGGCGCATCAACCTGCTCACCCTGGGGGATGAAGAGGCCAGAACCATGGGAGTCAACGTCAAGGAGCTGCGTGGAGCGGTGATCTTCTGTGCCACCCTCATCACCGCCGCCAGCGTGTCCGCCAGCGGCATGATCGGCTGGGTGGGTCTGGTCATCCCACACCTGGGGCGCAAGCTGGTGGGGGACAACTATAAGCACCTGATGCCCACCTCCATGCTGTTGGGGGCCCTCTTCTTGCTGTTGGTGGATGATGTGTCCCGCAACCTGCTGGCGGTGGAGATTCCCATTGGCATCCTCACCTCCTTTTTGGGTGCGCCCTTTTTCCTCTACCTCATCTCCAGAGAGGGGGACCTGCTATGAGTTTGAGCGTCAAGAATCTGTCCTTTTCTTATGGTGCTCGCCCTGTGCTCCAAGATGTCTCCTTCCAGGCACATGCAGGGGAGGTGCTGTCGGTGCTGGGCCCCAATGGGGCGGGAAAGAGTACCCTGTTTCGCTGTATGCTGGGGCTGCTCACCCCAACAGCGGGGGAAACTCAGATCGACGGACAGGATGTCGCCGGGATGAAAGCGTCCCAGCTGTCCCGGCTCATTGCCTATATTCCCCAATCCCACAACCCCGTGTTTAACTTTACGGTGCTGGATATGGTGCTCATGGGCACCACCGCTCAGCTGGGCCGCTTTTCCGCGCCTGGCAAGGCGCAGCGGGCTCAGGCAGAGGCCGCCCTGGCCCAGCTGGGCATCACCCACTTGCGGGACCGGGGCTATTGCCACATCAGCGGCGGAGAGCGGCAGCTGGTGCTCATTGCCCGGGCCATGGCCCAGCAGGCCAAAATTCTGGTGATGGATGAACCCTCTGCCAGCTTGGATTTTGGAAACCGCCTCCAGGTAATGGAGACGGTGGGAGAGCTGGCCCGGCGTGGCTACGCTATCATCCAGTCCACCCACGACCCGGAACAGGCCTACCAGTACTCCCATCGCATCCTGGCTCTGAACCAGGGGCAGGTGGTGGCCTACGGAACGCCTGAGGAGACTATGAACGATGCGCTGATTTCCCAGCTGTACGGAGTGCCTGTCATAGGCTTCCACCTGATGGACGACAAAGCCCGGGTCTTTCTCCCGGTGAACGAAACGAAGACAAAGGAGAGTCAGATATGAAAACCAAGCGTTTGGCAGCCCTACTGCTCTGTGGAGCCATGGCGCTGCAATTGGCAGCTTGCACTGCCCCCCAGTCCAAGGGGACGGACAGCCCTCAGGCCAGTCAGAGCCAGAGTGTGGAGACCCGCACTGTGGTGGATGACTGCGGCAGACAAGTGGAGATTCCCGCTCAAATCAGCCGCATTGTCCCCTCCGGTCCTCTGGCCCAGATTGTCCTCTTTGCCATTGCCCCGGAAATGTTTGTGGGGCTGGCGTCCAAGTGGGACGACTCTGCCCAGGGCATCATCGACGAGCAGTACCTCCAGTTGCCTGTCTTTGGCCAGTTGTACGGCTCAGCGGACCTGAATGTGGAGGAACTGGCTCTGGCAGCTCCCCAGCTCATTGTGGACATCGGGGAGCCCAAGGACTCGGGCAACGAGGACCTGGACACCCTGCAAGCCCAGACTGGAATCCCCACCGTCTACGTCTCCGCCACGCTGGAGAGTATGCCCCAGACCTTCCGTACCCTGGGCAAGCTGCTGGGCAAGGAGGAGAAGGGGGAGGAGCTGGCCCAGTTCTGCCAGCGGGTCTATGACCGCACCCAATCCATCATGGAGCAGGTGGGGGAGAACAAGGTAAATGCCCTGTATATCATGGGCCAGGAGGGGCTGAACGTATTGGCCCGTGGCTCTTACCATGCCGAGGTTCTGGACTTGCTCACCAACAACTTGGCGGTGGTGGACAGCCCCACGAGTAAGGGTACGGGCAACGAGGTGACCATGGAGCAGATCGCCCTGTGGAACCCGGACTTTATCCTCTTTGCCCCGGGCAGCATCTACGAGGATGTGGACCAGCGGGACACCTGGAAGGACATTACCGCCATCCAAACCAAGCGGTATGTTCAGGTGCCTCAGGGCCCCCATAACTGGATGGGAATGCCGCCTGCATCACAGCGCTATCTGTCCCTGATCTGGCTCACCGCTCAGCTCTACCCCCAGTACTGTGATTACGATGTAAAAGAAGAGGTGATGGAGTACTACCAGCTGTTCTATGATTGCACACTCACCCAGGAGCAGTATGAGACCATCACCGACCACGCCTTCCTGTCATGAGACACGCACTTGTGGTAGGCCCCCCAGGGGTGGGGAAGAGCACCCTCATCCGGCGAGTGGTGGAGGAACTCCACCCCTCCCTCTGCGGATTTCTCACCCAAAAGGAACCGAACTTAGTGGATCCAGAGCTGGGAAGCCCGGTGTATTTTCACCCCCTGGGAGAGCCGAAAAGCTACCCACCGAACCACTTGCTGGGGCATTGTAAGAACCGTTGCCCTCAGGTGTACCCGGACGCCTTCCACGGCCTGGCCCCCCAGGTGGCGGCTATGGGCGGAGGTCAGCTGCTGGTGATGGATGAGATCGGGTTCATGGAGGCCTGTTCTCCCGCCTTTTGCCAGGCCATTTTGGCCCATCTGGACGGTGAGGCCCCGGTGTTGGCGGCGGTAAAGGATATGGACCGGCCTTTTTTGAACCAGGTGCGCCAACACCCCAACGCTCAGGTCTTTTCTATTACCCGGGAAAACCGGGACCAGCTGTTTGTTCCGATCTTGGCTTTCGTGAAAGCCCAGCTGGAAGAATAACAGAATTCACCCCCGTTCGACCCAGTACCTGGGTCGGGTGGGGGTGAAAGCCTTGACAGGAGGGCATTTTCCGTGTATACCAATATCATAAGGCTTTGCCTCTTATTTTTTGAATAGCGTTATACCCGAGAGAGGATAATGGTATGGAAGAGAAATTCCAGGTACAAAGTACCCTGCGGCTCATGCGGGGGGAAAAGGCGTTTGGGCCGGGCATTGCCGCGTTGCTGGAAGGGGTAGGCAAGAACGGCTCGTTGCGCAAAAGTGCCATGGAGCTGGGCATGAGCTATAACAAGGCCTGGAACGTGGTGCGGGAGTGCGAGAAGAACCTGGGGTTCCCTCTGTTGGTGCGCCACACCGGAGGGGTGGGCGGAGGTGGAGCAGAGCTCACCCCAGAAGGGGAGCGGCTGCTGGGGGCATACCGTGCCTTTGAAGTAGAGGCACGTGAAGCTCTGGATCATCTGGCCCACAAGCATTTTGGAGGAGGTATTTTCCCATGGGAGAACCGTTGAAGTTTTGCCGAGGGGGCGGCTGCACCGCCAAACTGGGCCCGGCGGCTTTGAGCCGTGTGCTGGCGGGCCTGCCTCGGCCCACCGACCCCAATTTGCTCATTGGGGCCCAGTCCAGCGACGATGCAGCGGTGTATCAGCTCACCGACGACATCGCCATGGTGCAAACCCTGGACTTTTTCCCGCCCATGCTGGATGACCCCTATCTGTTCGGGCAGGTGGCGGCCACCAATGCCCTCAGCGACATCTATGCCATGGGGGGAGAGGTGAAAACGGCCCTGAATATCGTCTGTTTTCCCGAGGAGATGGATTTGAACATCCTGGGAGAGATTCTCCGGGGCGGCAGTGAAAAGGTGGTGGAGGCCGGGGGCTCTCTGGCAGGGGGACATTCCATTGCCGACCAAGAGGTGAAGTATGGCCTGTCGGTGACGGGGGTGGTACACCCCCAGCGCATCCTGGCCAACAACACCGGACGGGTGGGGGATCGCCTCATCCTCACCAAGCCCCTGGGGGTGGGGCTTCTGTGTACGGCGGCCCGGCTGGGACAGGCAGATGCCAAGGCCTTTGCCGGAGCGGTGAAGTCCATGATCACCCTGAATAAGTACGCCGCGGAGGTGGCCGCCAAGTACCGGGTCCACGCCGCCACCGATGTCACAGGGTTTGGCCTTCTGGGCCACCTCCATGAGATGATGCGGCCCGACCTCACCGCCCGCATTTACGCCCATGCGCTTCCGGTGCTGGACACCGCCTATGACTGTGCCAATGAGTTTTATCTCACCGCCGCCGGACAGCGCAACCGCAATTTTGCCGCCTCCCGGGCGGTGCTCCATGGCCTCAGTTTTGCCCAGGAGGAACTGCTCTTTGACCCCCAGACCTCGGGGGGTCTGCTACTGGCGGTGGACGGGGAAGATGCCCCGGCGCTGCTCACTGAGTTGCGCACGTTGGGGCTGCCCTGCGGCGAGATTGGGCAGCTGTTGCCTCGCCTGGAGGCAGAAATCCTGGTGGAACCGTAATGAGATGGAAGGAGTATGAACGATGGAACATATGGTAGATGCCCGGGGGAAGGCCTGCCCTCTGCCGGTGATTGAGACGAGAAACGCTCTGCGGGGGCATGGCGCCCCGGTGGTGACCCTGGTGGACAACGACATCGCCCGACAAAACGTGGAGAAAATGGCTCGTCAGCTGGGACTGGCAGCGGAAACCCAGAAGGAAGCTGGATTCTGGCGCATCACCCTGACCTCTGAGCAGGAGGGCGGCATGGACCCTGATGACACTCAGCTGGATGACCTGATGGAGCAGATGCCCGGTTGTGCCTTGCCCGCCCAGGGACCCACGGTGGTGGTGATCTCCTCCGATGCCATGGGCGTGGGGGACGACACTTTGGGCCGGGCTCTGATGAAGGGCTTTGTCTATGCCCTGACTCAGTTGGATGAGGCCCCGGCCACGGTGCTGCTGTACAATGGCGGGGCTAAGCTGTCGGTGGAGGGAGCCGAGACGGTGGAGGATTTGAAGACCCTGGAAGAGGGGGGCGCGGAAATTCTCACCTGCGGCACCTGTCTCAACCACTACGGCCTGACGGAGAAATTGGCGGTGGGCAGCGTCACCAATATGTATGTCATCGCTGAGACCATGGCCAAGGCGGGAAAGGTCATTCGCCCATGAGAGGAATCGTTGTGGTGCGAGGGGGCGGAGATCTGGCCACCGGGACCATCTTGCGCCTTCACCAGTGCGGGTTTTCGGTATTGGCCCTGGAGTGCGCCCGTCCCACCGCCATTCGGCGGCAGGTGGCCCTGTGTGAGGCGGTCTATGATGATGCAGTCCAGGTGGAGGGGGTGACTTGCCGCCGCATAGAAGCCCACCAACAGGCATACGAGGTGTGGCAGGCGGGAGAAATCCCCCTGTTGGTGGATGAATCCGGGGAGTGTTTGGCCCAAATCCGTCCTCTTGCCCTGGTGGATGCCATTTTGGCCAAGCGCAATCTGGGTACTACCCGGGACATGGCTCCCATCACCATTGCCCTGGGCCCGGGCTTTACCGCTGGGGTGGACGTGGACGCTGTGGTGGAGACCATGCGGGGGCATCGCCTGGGTCGGGTGCTCTATTCCGGCGCAGCTCAGCCCAACACCGGGGTACCGGGAAACATTGGAGGCTATACCCGGGAGCGGGTAATTCACGCCCCGGCAGACGGGACCCTCATTCCCTGTACCGCCATTGGCGATGTGGTGCAGGCGGGGCAGACTCTGGCCATGGTGGGCCAGGTCCCGGTGGTTGCCACCATTGACGGGGTACTCCGTGGCCTCATTCGAGAGGGCTTTCCCGTCACCCGAGGGCTGAAAATTGCGGATATCGACCCCCGTTTGCAGGAGCGGGAGAACTGCTCCACGGTATCGGATAAGGCCAGAGCCATCGCAGGCGGTGTGCTGGAGGCGCTGCTGCACCTGGCCTGGCAGCGTGGACTCACCCAGGAGCTGATGGGAGGGGAGTGACCCGATGATCTATCTGGATGCGGCGGCCACCTCCTTTTTGAAGCCACCCTGTGTGGCTCAGGCCGTGGTGGAGGCCATGGAAACCGTGGGCTCCCCGGGACGAGGGGCACACCCCCTGACTCTTTCCGCCTCCCGCACCGTGTGGGCTTGTCGGGAGGCGGTGGCCCAGCTGCTGGGGGTGTCGGACCCCGCCCGGGTCTGTTTTACCAACAATTCCACCACCGCCTTGAATACGGCCATCTGCGGCCTGTTCGGGCCGGGGGATCACGTCATCACCACGGCGTTGGAGCACAACTCCGTGCTTCGCCCCCTCTATCGTCTGGCAGAGCAGGGACTGGAGTTGACCATCCTGCCCGCCGATGAGCAGGGCATGATCTGCTGTGAAGATTTGTCCCGAGCCCTGCGCCCCAACACCAGGGGAGTGGTGTGCAATCACGCCTCCAACGTCACAGGAAATGTGGTGGATGTGGAGAAAATCGGGGTGTTTTGTCGGGAACACGACCTGTATTTTGTGGTGGATGCCTCCCAATCTGCTGGGGTGCTGGAGGTAAACCAGCAGACCATGGGGGCCTCGGTGGTGTGTTTTACTGGGCATAAGGGCCTGTTAGGGCCTCAGGGTACTGGGGGGCTGTGCGTGGCCCCGGATGTCACCCTGCGCCCTCTGGTGGTGGGGGGCAGCGGTGTCCACAGCTATGACCACCGCCATCCGGCCCAGCTGCCCGAGGGACTGGAGGCAGGCACCCTCAACGCCCACGGATTGGCCGGACTGCTGGCGGGCGTGGGCTATATTCTGGAGCACGGCCGAGAAACCCTGTACCGGCAAGAGATGGAGCTAGCGAAAAGCTTCATTCAGGGGGTGCGAGACATTCCGGGCGTAACTTTGTACGGGGATGTGGATGCTCCCCAGCGTACCGCCGTGGTCTCCTTCAACCTGGGAGAGGAGGACGCCGGAGAGGTGGCGGATGTGCTGGCCGAGGAGTTCGGCATCTGCACTCGGGCAGGGGCCCACTGCGCCCCCCTCATCCACGAGGCCCTGGGCACGTCCCAGCGTGGAGCGGTGCGGGTATCGTTCTCTCACAGAAATACACCTCAGGATGTGGCTCAGGCCATCGAGGCGGTGAAGCAGCTAGCTTGCCGATTAGAAATATAAGGAAAACGGAGGGCGGAATCATGCTGCGGAAACCTCAACTTCGCCTGGTGGTGACCTTCCACACCACGGCGGAGGCGTTGAAAACAGAACAGGTGGCCCGGCAGCTGGGGCTGGAAGGTCGGCTGATTCCAGTACCCCAGGCGTTAAGCGCCGGGTGCGGCCTGGCTTGGAGCGGGCCTCCGGAGACGGAAACGGACCTGAAACATGCCCTTCGGGAAGCGGAGGTTATCCCGGAGCAACTGGTGACATTGACTATTTAAGGGGGAAAGAACGTGAATTCAGGATATCAGGCCCTGGCCCAGGAACTGGAACGGGGCGGCATGGTATGGCGGGTGACCTCCCTGGAGGAGGATACTCTGGGAGAGGTGACCCAGTCTGCCCAGGCCCCCAGCTGGCTGGGACATGGGCTTCAGCCCCCCTGCCAGACGGTGGACGACCAGGGCAGAGCGGTGCTGGTGGAGTGCTTGCGCCGGGAAAAGACACTGCTCATCTGCGGCGGCGGCCATGTGTCGGTGCCGGTTGCCCAGCTGGGTGTCATGCTGGGCTATGACGTGAAGGTGGTAGACGACCGGGAGGAGTTTGCCAACCCCGTTCGATTCGCCCCTGGCGTGGAGACGGTGTGTGCTCCCTTTGGGCCCTATCTGGCCCAGACCTTCCCGTGGGAGGCGTATCAGGACCTGTCCGTGGTCATCGTCACCCGGGGGCATGGGGCGGATGCGGTGTGCCTGCGGGAGGCGGTAAAGCACGATCTCACCTATCTGGGGATGATCGGGAGCAAGCGAAAGAACCAGGCCATCTTCCAGCTGCTTCTGGGGAAGGGTGTCACCCAACAGGCGTTGGACCGGGTCCACGCCCCCATCGGGCTGGACATCGGAGCTCAGACCCCGGAGGAGATTGCCGTGGCCATTGCCGCACAGTGGATTGCCACCCGCAGCAGCGGACAGGGCAGCATTCTGCCCCAGGACTTGAGACAGGTGTTGTTGACAGGAGCCAAGGGTGTGATGGTCACCGTGGTGCGAAAGTCCGGTTCGGCCCCCAGAGATGTGGGCGCCCGGATGTTCCTGAGAGTGGACGGTACCACCGTGGGAACCATTGGCGGTGGGTTGGCGGAGTACCAGGCCACCTGTGCCGGACGGGCCATGATGGAGGCCCCCAAAACTATGCTGAAAAGCTATGAGATGCGCTCGGGAGAAGCGGGCCGCTCTGGCATGATCTGCGGTGGCGACATCGACGTATTATTTGAAGTGGTATAAAGAATGAGGCATGGCCCATGGCTGGGTCATGCCTCGTTTTATGGTGCGGGACGGATGGTGCAGGAAATGCCCTGGGCGGCGAGGGTGTCCCGCAGGCGGACTGCCGCCTTGGCCTGTTGGGGGGTATCGGCCTGATTGAGGAGCACATGATACTTCTCCAGGGGCAGGCCACCCGCTTGCATGGCATCCTGAATGCAATGGAGGACCACTTCCTCGTCCACCAAAAGCTGGGGGTGTTGGGCCCAGTGGGAATGCAGGTGGTAGCAGTGGACACAGTCCTGGACGGCATGACCCAGGGCGGACAGGCCCGCCACCACAATGCACAGGTCGGTGTGGGGAAGGATGACGGGCTCAAAGGAGCGGTGCAGCTTCAGGGGGAGCATCCGGGCCCCATCTGCCTCATAGATCACCAACTGGGCCTTTGTACGGGCCAGTTCCATCCGTTCAGTGGACAGAGCAGACAGCTTGTGCGTCCCCTTTTGGGCCCCTGCGCAGGTAACCCCGGGCAGGGACAGGGCCTCTTCCAGCTCCTGAGAAGTGGGATCACAGAGCAGCCGCTGGCAGATGTCGGCGGAGAAGGGGCGGATGTGGGTGGTGGTGGTGAGCAGCACCCGTTTGTTCCGATGTGCTTGGGCCAACAGGCCCAGGGTGGTGGTTTTTCCTCCGGCGCCGATGACCGCCACCATGCGGGCCTCTCCCAGGGGAATGGGCATACAGATATCCCTCTCTTTCACAATGGAGTTACTGCCTCTATCAAACCACATTCTGTCTCCAATTGCAAGAAGATGCGAAACAGGTGACTGCCTGGCTCACAGGTTACACCCCGGAAGAGCTTGCCGACTTGGAACACTCGGATACCAGCTACGGAGACTTTTTCCGCCAAGCTCCAGCGCTGAATCCCAAGCGAAGCCTCATCACTGGAACGGTGTGCGGCGTTCGGGTGGAGGAGATCCAAGACCCTATGATGCGAGAAATCCGCTATCTGGACAAGCTGGTGGACGAACTGGCCAAGGGGAAATCTATGGATCAAATCCTAAGAACCTAATTGTCGCTTGCCAAGCGACCACGAACCACAAAAATTCCCCTATTCTGTGCTTGTAAACCAAACAACACAGAATAGGGGGCTTTCATTATGAATAAGAATTTGACAGAACTGGTATTCATCCTGGACCGCAGCGGCTCCATGCAGGGTATGGAGGGGGACACCATTGGAGGCTTTAACTCCATGCTGGAGAAGCAGAAGCAGGAGCCCGGCCAGGCATTTGTCTCCACCATCCTTTTTGACGGCCGGATGGAAGTGCTCCACGACCGGGTGAAGGTGGGCGCGGTCAGACCCATGACCCGGAAGGATTACGAGGTGCGGGGCTGTACGGCCTTGCTGGATGCCGTGGGTGGGGCCATCCACCACATCGGCAATATCCATAAATATGCCAGGTGAGAGGATGTGCCGGGACACACTCTGTTTGTTATCACCACCGATGGCATGGAGAATGCCAGTCACCGCTACTCGGCCCAACAGGTCAAGAAGATGATTCAGCGGCAGAAGGAGAAATACGGTTGGGGATTTCTCTTCTTAGGGGCCAACATCGATGCCGTTGAGACGGCGGGCCACCTGGGCATTACCCCGGATCGGGCGGTGAATTACCACTGTGACAGCCAGGGTACTCAACTCAACTACGAGGCCATCAGCCAGGCGGTGAGTGCGGTTCGGTGCAGCGCTTCTCTGGATGAGCACTGGAAGGATGCCATTGAGGAGGACTTTCTCAAACGGAACCATCCTCACCGCCGTTAAAGCTCACATCTGTCCTTTCCACACCCGGGCCAGAATATCCTTGAGCACCAGAAGGGCGTCGGTGTGATTGTAGCCATAGTCTACCCGCAGTTGGGTGAGCATTTCCTGCAGGGCGGGGGCATAGTCTTGGATGCGCACCGTTTTGTGGTAGGTGGCCAGCACCGGGTATTTTTTGCTCCACACCCTGTTCCAGTCGATGCGGGCCTGAGCCTCCTCGCTGACGCTGTCAATCATCTGCTGAGCTTGCTGTTCGTCGAAGTCGTACTCGATGAGTTCGTCCAGGGTCATGTGATAGAGCATGGCCAGTCCTTTGGATTGGCGGATGTCGGGCAGGGTTTCATTGGTCTCCCATTTGGAGATGGTCTGTCGACTCACCCCCAGTTTTTCGGCTACATTTTCCTGGGACAGTCCGCTCTTTTTCCGGGCGTGATATAAACTGCTTCCCAAACTCATGAAACATTCCTCCTACATGGATCTTATTGTCATCCAGTATATCAACCAGACATTGAAAAATCCACCAGGCAAAGCGGTCACTTTTGCCCGTTTTCTTAACAGCCCCCTGATCAAAAGGCCCGGAGCTTATGGCTCCGGGCCTTTTGATCAGGGGGCTATGGGGTCACGTGGGGAATAAGAACCTTTTCCACGTGAATGGTCTTGCTTGTGATTTCTACCATCATCATGGTGATCTCCTGGTGGAACCGCCGAGGGCCACAGGAGCCGGGATTGAGCCAGAGCATCCCGTCCTTCTCCTCTTGCACATACTTGTGGGAATGGCCAAAGACCACCACATCCACACCGGAGAGGTGCGGCGGAATATCTTTCTTGTTGTGAACCAGGTAAAAGGTGACCCCGTCCAAGGTGACTGTGACGTCGTGAGGCAGTTCCTCTGCCCACTCCTTGTCGTTGTTGCCCCGGACGATGTAGAGAGGGGCGTACTGCCGCAACTCATCGACAATGGCCTGCTTGTTGATGTCACCGCCGTGGAGAATAACATCCGCTGCTTTCAGATGCTCTACCACCTGGGGGCGTAGCAGACCGTGGGTATCGGAGAGAATGGCAAGTTTCACGGCTGGTCACCTCCAAGGGTCCATCCGAAGTCGTTGTGGTAAATCATCTGGTGGGTCATTCCACCGTCGATGCAGATGTTTTCTCCCGTGATAAAGCCAGCCTGAGGGGAGCAGAGGAAGAGAACCATATGGGCGATGTCCAGGGGGGTGCCCACCCGGCCTGCGGGGTGCTGGGCGGCATCGGGGCCATGGTAGACGGTGCTGTCCGTGTCGATCCATCCGGGAGAAATGGAGTTGACTCGCACTTTGCCGCTGAGACTCACCGCAAGGGCGTGGGTTAGGGCGGAAATACCGCCTTTGGCGGCGGTGTAGCTTTCAGTCTGGGGCTGGCTCATTCGATCCCGGGAGGAGGAGATATTGACGATGGCGGCACCAGGGGCAAAATGTGGAGTAAACAGCTTGGTGAGGTAAAAGGGAGCTGTCACGCCCACCCGAAGGGCATAGTTGAATTCCTCATAGGTGCAATGGTCCAGACCTTTCATCAGGGGCAGGGCATTGTGGATGAGATAGTCCACGTGGCCGTGGTCGGCAATCACTTTACGGGCAAAGTCCTCTAAAATGGCCTGGTCGGCCAAATCGCCCACATAGTAATCATTGGGGAGCAGGTCGATGATACATACCGTGGCACCTGCTTTGCGGAATTCCTCCACGATGGCTTTTCCAATGCCTTTGGCACCTCCGGTCACAACTGCAACTTTATCTTCAAACATAGGGGGATCCTCCTCAGTCTGCATTCTCGTCCAGAGCCTCCACCAGAAAGCTCACTGGACGGAACCCGTCGTTGCAGGAGAGCATGGCGGATTTTGGGTTTTTCATCCAGCCGTCGTAAAAGTTCTCTGCCCCGTGGCTGAGCGCCAGGACAAAGGGGGAGAGAGTGTCCCAGGCGCTTTGACAAAAGCCCTCCGGCTTTTCCCAGCCGTTGGCGATGAACACTTGCCCCACCTCCATGTCACAGGCGTGGGAGATGGGATTTTCATACTGAGCCATCAAGTCCTCATACTGAGTGATGCGCTTGACGGTGATTCGGCACTTTTTCATATGATGATCCCCTCGCAGTGGTCGATTTCATGTTGAATGATCTGGGCGGTCCAGTCGGTGAAGGTTTTCAGCCGCTCCTGAAACTTCTCGTTTTGCCAGCGCACCTTGATGGATTTCCAGCGTTGTACGGGGCGGGTTCCCGTCAGAGAGAGACAGCCTTCCTCGGTATGATAGGGCTGGGATTTCTTGATGATCTCGGGATTGAACATCACCATGTATTCCCCTTGGTTGTCAAAGACGATGATGCGCTTGTTTACCCCAATCATATTGGCGGCCATGCCTACGCAGCCCTCCTTGTGGTGTTCCAAGGTTTCCAGAAGATCGGTGGCAATGGAGAGGTCATCCGGAGTGGCTTGTTGGGCTTTCTGGACCAGAAAGGTCTCATCTTTGCAAATTTCTCGTATCATACGTGGTATACTCCCTTCATTTGTCCCATCCCAGTACCGTATGAAGCGTGGCCTCGGTAGCTGCGGGGAAGTTTGCTTGTACCTGCTGGTAGATCAAGGCTTTGGATTGTGCAGGATCGGTGGAGTAGGCAGAGGAGATGTGCGCATACCCCCACAGTGCCTCCGGCGTGGTGTAGATGGAGACGGGCCAGCCATAGGGCTGGCCTTTTTTGTTCAGTCGCCGTCGAAAGTCTCGAATCAACAGATAACCGTACATCTGGAGGTCTGTAACGGTGCCTTCGAAGTTCTTTTCCCCCTCTTTCCCAAATCCGGCCATCCGTTTGAGTTGGAAGGAGAACCATTCCTTCTCCTGTTCAAATTGGTCCATGATCCGTTTCTGGCGCAGACTGGCCAGCTCTTCATCCCAACGGCTGTCAAAGTCATAGCCGTCCCGCCGCCAGTTGGCAAAGTGGGGGAACCATGCTTTGGAGATAAAACCAGCCTTTTTTCCAAAGAACTTGCCATAGGCCACCCGACCGCTGCGGGCAATCCATGTTCTCCACTCCCAGGGGTCCTGTTCCGGGTCACCGCTCCACCAGTATAGGTTGGAGGTGTGTTCCTCGGCGGAGAAGCCTTCAATCTCATTTTTGAACAAGGGGAGGAATCCCACCTCATCCACCCAGTCCATCAGTTCCTGCCAGCTGCGGATTCGGTAGGGATCATCCCAGGACAGCCCGCGCATGATCCAGGCGCCATCTTCGACAGCCATGGTATCCACCTCCTGTTTGTTTCGTTGGGGCCATTATACCACAGAGGGGTGGAAAACGCCAAGAAGGGTCTGAGAATACCTCAGGAATAGGAAAGACCCCCAGTTTTTACTGGAGGCCTTGGTTTGGCAGGGGGTATAAGGTTGGAAAGACGGAGTTCCTTACCTGAGCCGGTTATATGTTGATAGTAGGGGATCCTTTCCCAGCGCTCACTGAATACGGAAACCGTTGGATGTCTTTTGAAAGACATAGTCCATTTTCTCCTCGCTTGAGGAAAATTCCTTGCGCTCATACCCGGCTACCTCGTGAAAAGAAACAATGTGCTCGGACCAGTGAATCCAGAGGAAGTGAACGGGGTGTGTATCTGTGTCGTCATCCATACGTTCTCTCATCCTTTTTACCTTTTAATAATAATTACGGGGGATAGGGGCTGCTTATAGGGGAACGCTGCCCACCAACTGCTCGATGTTTTGCTGAAGGTCTGTGAGTTCTGCGGTGGTTTGTTCCATCTGGGTTTGCAGACTTTCCAGTACCCGGCAAATTTGAACTCTGGTATGGTACATTTGCTCTTGAGATTGCTTGATTTTCTCCAGGACTGTCCAGTCGGCAAAAATACCATCGAAAAGGTAGTCCGCCATGCGAAGAAATCCGTCTACATTTACCTGAATGTTGGCGTCAATGGTGACGTCAGCCAGCTCTGTTTTGAATCGACGCAGTTGAGATTGGAGCAGCTCCACTGAAGCCTGGGCTTCGTCCAGATGGTTGTGTTTTGCCAAGTCAGCAAACACACCGCCGCCCACCAGATCCCAAGTTCCCCAGTTTTCTGCACTATGCAGACGGTCTGCGATCTGATCCGTGGTGGCCAAAGCAGCTTCGCCGGCGGCAATGGCCTCTTCCAGCTCCTGCATCTGGACAGTCAGGTAAGAAATGCGCTCTTCCAAAGTGAAGATTTGCTTTGCTACGCTGCCACCGGCTGCTTTGATTGCCTGCATTTTTTCCCGAAGTACCGTAGCATATTGGATTTCACAGTTCGCCAGTGAGTCCAACGCTGCCTGGCTTCGGCGCAGATCTTCCTCTATGCCAGCCAATTCTCTGACAGCAGCCTCGTACTTGGCGCGGGCGGCGTAGGCCTCTTGCTTTTCCTGGGTCAGCTTTTCATCCTTCTTTCCTATGACATGGTAGAAAAAGGCCGAAAGGCTCTTGCCTTCCAGACGGTCCACATCTGCCTGTTCATCCCGAACCGTTTTCTCCAGGGCCTGGATGCGAGCGGTATACGCATCTCGTTGCGTGCGCAGCTCGTTTGTTACAGCTTCCAATTTGCGCTTCCTGGCACACTGGGCTTGCAGGTGACGAAGTTGATCATCATAGCTGCTCATATGGAAATACTCCTCTCTCAAATACTCGTTTTAAAACAGTTGAATCTGCAAAGAGGGCCTCACAACACTGTGAGGCCCTCAGCATGGAGATATGAGATTACGGTACATGCAAGTTAGACGTTACGTTGACTACGATGCCTAACGACTTGGCATATACGGGGTTCTTCTGAACCATTTCCATTAGCCGGATGGCCAAAATCCTTGCTTTTGTGTCCATCGGCATCACCTCGCTGTGCGTTCCTCAGAGTGTGTTACCTCTGTTTACAGGATCATTGTACCATTCCAACAGATCAGACACCACGATCAATTCAGCAAATTAGAGGTACCTAAGTTCACGACTACAGCAAAAATATCAGGTTCTTTCGGTTGCATCCAAATGTTCTTTGCACACACGGTATTGCTCTGCATCAATGGCACCTGTAGCTAGCATTCGTTCGGCCCACAGCTGCAGGGTTTCCACCGTGATGGAAATCCGCTCCAGTTCCTTCTGGATAAAGATAAAATCGGCCAGTTCATCATCGCTGATGACACCATCTGCAGTAATTTCAATCAGGCGCTCCTTACGCTTGTTCATAGAGTTGAGGGAGGCCAACATTTCCAGAACAATTTGGGATAGATCTTTGATTTTCACTTCCGGCACATACTGCTGTCCGATGGGACACTGGTTGGCGCAGTAGTAGTTACAAAGATTGGGCTGTTTGTACCGTTTTGCCATCACCAGGACTTCGTCCGGATGAGGAAGGCAACGCTCATTCTCGATTTTTTCAATGCGCTCGGGAGCCATAGATTCCAGCAATTCGCTGGCGGCTTCTCGTGTGAGATGCAACGCCTCTCGGGTTTTGTGATAGATGTTCTTGTTTTCTTTTGTGGATACTCTCGCCATGACTGTACTCCCACCCTCATAACATAGATTCTTGTTGACATTATACGGTGTTTGGGAGAGAAAGACAATTCTTTTTCCATCGTGATACCGATAAGAAAAACCACCCGCTGGTGGTTTTCTTCATTGTTCTGTCTCGTAGGGCCAGGTGTTGATCCCGCCAAACTCATAAATATTGGTGTAACCCAAGTTTGCCAGGGCAGAGGAGGCGGCTTTGCTCCGGTTTCCGCTGCGACAGTAGACCAGGACCGTGGAATCCTTCTCTGGAATGACGGCAGCAGCGGTGTTTTCGTTGATGGTGCCCAGCGGGAGAAGAATGGCGTTGGGGATGTGTCCGCTGTCATATTCACTCTGTTCCCGCACATCCAGAAGGATTACCTCCTGGGAGTCCATCATCTGTTTGGCCTCCTCCTGGGTGATCTGATGGTAGGAACCGCCGGATGTGGTTCCGGCACATCCAGTTAATAAAAGGAACAGGGAGAGAATCCAAGGTAGTTTCCGTTTCATGTTGCGAGTACCTCCAAAAGTCTATGGGCAAAGGCTCTGTGGCCCTGCGGGGTGAAATGCACGCCGTCATAGGCCAGCGTGATGTTCCAGTTTCCTGCATCGACAAAGGGAATGCCCAGTCGCTCGGCTAGTGCCTGGCAGGAGCGGGCAAAGGTTTGGGAGTGGTCTATGAGCTGGTGGCTGGGCACCCAGTCTCCCAAGGTCATGGGGGGCGGCGCAATGAGAAGGATCTGATCTCGGTCTAGAGGCAGCTGGGAGAGAAAGTGCTCTAGTTTTTCCACAGCATCTTCTGGGCTGCGTCCCTGAAGCAGGTCATTGGTGCCTAGCATAAGAATCAGAAGATCCGTGTCTGGTGGAAAAGTCGGGGAAGATGTAGGGATCTCTCGGCCGTTTTGCCCCATATTGCATAGATTCCAGCCGGTTTCGGCGGCTAAAATATCCACCCAACGGCTGTCCGGTTCATACCGACCGCCAATCCAAGAGCGAGGGTCGTAGCCGTAGGTGTTGGAATCCCCATAGCAGATGACTTGCATAGGATACCTCCTAGCATCAGCAGTAAGATATTCTTTATTCTTTCATTATACATTCAGATGGACCAAACGGCAATAGCATAGAACAAATGTATGATTTTTCTTGCAAGAGATGTCGGCCTTTGGTAAGATGAATTAGAGAGGTGTTATATATGAACGTAAACTTTTATGAACGGATCGAGGATGAGCGGTTGCGGTTTGCCGTGATCGTAGCTCGACACCATGGCAAGTGGGTGCTTTGTAAGCACCGGGAGCGAGACACCTATGAACTTCCTGGTGGGCACAGAGAGCCAGGAGAACCCATTATGGACACAGCCAGGAGGGAGTTACAGGAGGAAACGGGGGCAATGGAGTTTTCCATAGAACCCGTCTGTGTGTATTCGGTTATCGGGGAAAACCGAGTAAATCAATCGGGAGAGGAATGCTTTGGAATGTTGTATGCTGCGGATATTGAGGCATTCCATGGGGAGCTACACAGTGAAATGGAACAGGTGCTTATCATAGATGAACTTCCCGCCCAGTGGACCTACCCAGACATACAACCGTTGCTGGTGGAGGAGTATCTGAAAAGATTAAATGCTGTCAAAAAAGTATAGAGGAAACTAGGGTATATGGATGGCACTCGACGTTATCGTCGAGTGCCATCCTCTTTAACATGTCTCCCCACGCGAAATTTGCAAGTCCTCTTACGGAATGCGATTTTGCGTCAAGCCCTTGACTGCACGCAGCGTGCAGTTTTACGGTGAGGAGGTATGGAAATGAAACAAACATTGCGCCAAATGTGCGCCGAACTGAAGATTTCCCGGCGCACGGTGCAAGGCTATGAAAAAGCGGGGCTGGTGGCCCCATCCGGAAAAAACAAATACGGGTATCTGCTCTATGGGGAGACAGAGCAGGAGCGAATCCGGCTCATCCGGTTCTATCAGAAGATGGAGTTTCGGTTGAGGGAAATTAAAGAACTGATGGATGCCGACGATCAGGTTAAGAAGGAGGTGTTTCAGGTAAAAATCTTGGAATTGGAAGAAAAACAGATGGATTTGCAGGAACTGATACAGCAGGCAAGGGAGTACATAGCCGCCCTGTAATCCGTGGATCGGCGTTCGCATCATCGCATTCCATGCATATCAATCAAAGGAGGAAAACACATGAAAACAAAACTGATGTCTGCACTGCTGGCGTTGATCTTACTGGGTACGTTGACCGCCTGTGACGGCAGGACCGGGAACCAACCATCCAGCGAAAGCAGCACTCCGGCCAGTGAATCTCCAGAGAACACCGATGAGTCACTGAGCCAGTTCAACAAGAAAGCGACCTTAGATGAGACGGTGATGGTGGACGAAGGCGGCGTAAAAATCACAGCCACCGGCTTGACTTACACCAATTACTCCGTGGAATTAGGCCTTACCATCGAGAACAACAGCGGAAAGGATTTGTCGTTCATCAGCGGTTCCATTGGGTACAGCTGTAATTCCGTCAATGGCTACATGGTGGAGGATGGGTATCTGAACTGCGATGTGGCCAACGGAAAGAAGGCCAACGACACCATCCAATTCAGCTATGATACCCTGATGCTGTATGGCATCGACGAGATCGCAGACCTGGAGATTGGGTTTGACATGGCGGACGATGACTATAATCACACCTATTCCGGCCCCCGGCAGCTGAAAACCTCCATCTATGACAGCCACGACTATGAGATGAACCATTACCAGGCAACCATCGCCAGCCAGGCGGCCCAGAACACCTATGGGTATGAAATGCTCCAGTTCTCTCAAGATGCCCTCTATGAGCAAAACGGTGTGAAGATGTTGTCCAGCGGTATGATGCGCTGGGATGGAGCGTATATGTTGCTGTTGGAGTTGGAGAATACCACGGACAGCATGGTGAATATAGTTCTGTCTGACTTGGGACTCAACGGCTTGAAGCTGAGTAGTTCCAATGAGGCCGGGATAGGCATCTATCCCGGCAAGTGCGGCATCATGAAAGTGAGGCTTTCCTCTGTCTTGGACCAGGCCTATTGGAGTGAATATGGAATGACAGGTGTGGGCGCAGTCTCCCTGTCTCTGGGACAGTATTATGAGGATGAAATGGAAATTGGAGAGAAAGTCCCCGTGGAGATTATGATTTCTGATGGAAATGCAACCTTCGATGCCTCTGGCAAGGAAGTCTATGACAGCAATGGTCTGCGTATTGTGGCCAAAAGCGTTCAGGAGAAAAAGGACACGGGAGAATTGTTTGTGCTGATGCTGGCAGAGAACAACAGTGGAAAGACCCTGATCCTAGACGATGTGTACGATTCTCTCTCCGTGAACGGCTTTATGACCGACTACTATTGCGATCGCCAGGAGTTGAAACATGGAGAATCTGCCGTGCTGGTGATCCGGCTCCAGGAGTCTTCTCTGGAGGAAAATCAAATCACTTCCGCTTCCGATGTTCAGGAAATCGAGGTGGGATTCGAGATCCAAGAAGGGTATACCACCATCGACGAGCCTACTATCACGCTCCAATTTGGGGAATAATAGAAGGTAAAATAACCAGGGGCAGTTGCAAAAGTGAAGTTTTGCAACTGCCCCTGGCATTTCTATCGTTTTAAGATGAACTCCTGAGCTGGGTGGCCGAACTCTTCGGTCAGTCTACCCTCGGAAAAACCCAGACGCTTGTAGAAGGCCCGGGCAGCGTGCCCATTGGGGTCATTCTCTTGGTAGGTGATGAGGGAAACGTCTTTGCCTTCCTCCATTTGTGTCAGCATAGAGGCCACCAGATTCTGGGCAATGTGTTGTCTTCGGTAGTCCGGATCTACCGCCAGAAAGCAAAGCTCACTTGCTTCTTTGGAGAACAGTAAAATCCCCGCAATTTGGCTATCTTCCACGGCACAGATGGCGGAGGAGGTTTCCATGAAGCGCAAGACTGTGGCTCTGTGTTCCGCCAGGGCTTCGACGGTCTCCAGACCTGGAAAAACGTCCCTGACCCGTTCCACCAGCGACATCCAGGCATCTCCAAGCTCTCATACCCGGCATCGGCCACCACTTCTTCATAACGGACATGGTGAAACTGCTCCAGCTTCTTTAAA
>CALWXL010000004.1 GCA_944385485.1 uncultured Oscillospiraceae bacterium | reverse complement strand
GGTTTTTTCACTATATAATCTTTTTTACTCTCCCCAGCATAGCTGGGGGTTGTCGTTACGCTAAAGCTAACCAACACGCAAACAGGCTCCTTTGACCTTCTGGTCAAAGGAGCCTGTTTCGTCAAAGCGGAAATCTTCCGCTTTTGCTCTGAATTTCCAGGCCTGGAACTGTGTGGAACCAAGACTTGGGCCCATCTCCGTTGACAATCCCAGACACGCAAGCTATTCTGGTGGAGAACAGTACCCCTGTGATTCTGACACCATGGTCATAGCCCCGCCTATGGGTGCTATGACTCTTCCCCGTATCAAGGAGGTTTGACCCATGGACATTCAACTTCTGGCCCTGGATCTGGACGGCACATCCCTGCAAGCCGATCACCAGAGCTTCACCCCCCGGCTCCATCAGGCTCTGGCGGATGCCCACGCCCAGGGGGTCATCATCGTCCCCACCACCGGACGGCAACAGGTCCTTCTCCCGCCCCCCATCCACACAGGCGCCGCCTGGGAGAACCTGTGCATTTTGTGCAACGGCGGAGAGATTCGCCGCATTGCCACCGGAGAGCTGCTGCGTGGCCACTACGTTCCCCCCCAGACTGCCGCAGCGGTGGTGAAACTGGCCGGGCAGTATGACCTGCCCGTGGAGCTCTCTGCCCAGGGCCATATGTACCTGACCCAGGAGAGTTGGGACAAGGAACTGCCCTACCGGGAGTTCATTGGCTATCACCTGGACGTGGTTCTGGGTCAGAACGGCGTGGTGGTGGAGGATTTGGCCCAAACCGCCCACACGCCGGGGCTGAACATCGACAAGATTCACCTGCCCCACATTCCCGATGAGGTCTACCCATCCCTCACCGCCCAGCTGGACACCCTGCCTTTGAACTACTTCCCCTCCGGGCTGCGCACCATGGAGATTGCCCCCTCCGCCAGCGCCAAGGGCAACGCCCTGTTAGAGGTGTGTGAGCTTCTGGGGGTTGACCCCGCCCACACCATGGCCATGGGAGACAGCGGCAACGACGTGTCCATGCTCCAGGCCGCCGGATTCTCCGTGGCTATGGGCAACGCCCAACCTCACATCCAGGCTCTGGCCGATGCCGTCACCCTGCCCTATGACCAGGACGGGGCCGCCATCGCCATCGAGCGATACATCCTCCATAAGTAACGTCTGAGGGAGCCGAGTAATCGGCTCCCTCTTTGTTATGGTTATGCGGTTGGGCACTGCCTCCCGGTGTGGTCGATGGTGTAGTCCTCCCCGTACTCCCCCGGCAGGATCAGCTGGGAGATGGGCAGGAAGGTGTACCCCTCCTGGAGCAGCGTCTCAATGATGGCGGGCAAGGCCTCTGGGGTGTGGAGAGCTGCATTGTGGAACAGGACAATGCTCCCCGGCTGCACCCGGCTGGTGACCCGCTGGGTGATTTCGGTGGCGGAGATGTCCTTCCAGTCCAGGCTATCCACGTCCCACTGCACGGGCTGAATGCCCATGCTGCGCACCGTGGTGATCACATGGTCGTCATACTCCCCATAGGGGCAGCGGAACAGGGTGGGGAATTCCCCGGTGATGGCCTGAATTTTCTCTCCGCAGGCGGTGAGATTGTCCCGTATCTGCTGGGGGGTGAGACTGTTGAAGTGGGCGTGGTCGTCGGAATGGCTCATGATCTCATGCCCCGCCTCATGGAGGGCCTTCACCGACTCTGGGTATTTGTCCACCCAATCCCCCACCACAAAGAAGGTGGCCTTCACCTGATATTTGTCCAGAATATCAATGAGGGTCTGGGTATCCTCATTGCCCCATGCCGCGTCAAAGGACAGGGACACCACCGGATAATCCGCTTCCACACAGTATACGGGTAGTTGGCGGGTGGTGGCAGACACCCCCACTACCTTGGGGTCGCTGATCAGTCTCAGAATGGCCACCGCAGCCAGAACCAGACACACCCCCGCCAAAATGCGGCGGCGCAGCACCAAAATTCTCATGGGCATTCCCCTTTCCACAGCTCTTTCACCCCAGTGTATGGCCAGCTCTCCTAAAACAGAACACGCCCCTCAGTTTCCCACGCTGAACATGGGAAACTGAGGGGCGTGTTCGTTGAAACGTGTTATCTCTCCATTTTCCAGAAGGACGCGCTGTAGGGGGGCAGCAGGCTGCCGCCGCCAAAGTCGTGAAGTTCTCCGGTGATCAGGTCCACGGCCTGCCCGCATCCGGCGTCAAAGTGGGCGGTGTAGGGCTGGTCGTCGGCATTGATGGCCACCAGCACCCGCTCCCCATCCACTGCCCGTTCAAAGATGATCTGGCGGTTGGTGAGCACCACATTGCGATAGCTACCGTAGCACAGGGCCTGGCTCTCCCGCTTGGCCTTTGCCAGCTTGGAAATCCAGTCGGTGAGCTGGTTCCAGTCCGGCTTTTCCAAGGCGGGGCGCAGGGGGGCATCCCCCCAGGACTCTTTCTTGCCCTCCAGGCCCCACTCGCTGCCGTAGTACACCGCCGGCACGCCGGGCATGCCAAACATCAAAGCATAGGCGGGGGCCAGGTGCTCCTTGTTGGTGAGCTGGCTGGCAATGCGGGCGACATCGTGGTTATCCAGGAAGGAGAGCAGATGGGCGCCCTTGTACAGGGTCCAGGGCTCGGGCCCAAACTGACGGGCCAGAGAGTGGCCGATTTCAAAGAAATTCATGGAGTTGAAGCTGGACCACAGCCCCTTGTAGCACTCGTAGTTGGTCACCGAGTGGCACATGTCCGGGGTCATCCACTGCTTGTAGTCCCCGTGGAGGGTCTCACCCATGAGGACAAAGTCCGGCTTCAGGGAGGAGGTGAACTCCCGCAGACGGCGCAGGTAGTGCTGGGGCAGACAATAGGCCACGTCCAGGCGCAGCCCGTCGATGTCAAACTGATCCACCCAGGCCCGGATGGCGTCAAACTGGTGATCCACCACCGCCGGGTTGTCCAGGTTCAGCTTCACCAGTTCGTTGTGACCTTCCCAGCCCTCATACCAAAAGCCGTCGTTGTAGTTGGTGTTGCCGTTGAAGTCCATGCGGAACCAGTCCTTATAGGGGCTGTCCCATCGCTTCTCCTGCACATCCCGGAAGGCCCAGAACCCCCGGCCCACGTGGTTGAATACCCCGTCCAGCATCACCCGGATGCCAGCCTGGTGAAACGCCTGGCACACTTGAGCGAAATCCTCATTGGTGCCCAGACGGCAATCCACGGTAAAATAGTCCCGGGTATCGTAGCCGTGGCGGTCGCTGTCAAACAAGGGGTTGAACAACACCGTATCTGCACCCAGCTTTTTGATGTGCTCCACCCAGTCCAGCAACCGCAGGATTCGGCTTTCCTGCACGCCGTCATTGTCCTCCGGTGCCCCACACAGGCCCAGAGGGTAAATCTGATACATCACCGCTTGGTCAAACCACATATGGTCCGTCCTCCGTCTTCTCTGCCCTTGGGCAGTATTTACCCTGATATTATACCCGTCCCCACGCCCCAGGTCAATCGGGGCAAGAGGAAAAGCCCTCTCTCCCGTCTGTCTTCCCCGGAGAGAGGGCTTTCTATTCCATTTCGTCACAGTTTGGCCGGTACTTTCATGGATTTGCGCAACAACCACAGCCCCAGCGGGAACAGAAGCGCCAACGCCACCACTCCTGCCCGGGAGGTGGAGAAGAGCTGGGTGGCCACCCCCAGCACCACCGCCCCGAAAAAGGAGGCGCCCTTGCCAAAGATGTCGTAAAAGCCAAAGTACGCCCCTGCTTTTTCCGGAGGAATGATGCGGGCGAAGTAGGACCGGGACAGAGCCTGAATGGCCCCCTGAAACACCGCCACACACACCGCCAAAAACCAGAATTCCCAAGCTTTGTCCAGCTGCAAGGCAAACACAGCAATGAAAAAGTACCCTGCAATGCAAATTTGCAACAGAGACTCGGTGGCCACCTTACCCGCCAAGCGGCCAAAGAGCAGGGCAAAGGGAAAGGCCACCACTTGGGTGAGCAGTAGGGCCAACACCAGATCTGTATCCCCGATACCCACGTCCTTGCCGTAGGCGGTGGCCATATCGATGATGGTAAACACCCCGTCGATGTAGAAAAAATAGGCCACCAGATAGAGCCTCACCTTTCGGTCCCTGGCTATCTCCCCCAGCACGCCAGCCAGTTCGCTCAATCCTGCGGTGCCTCCCGTGCTGCTGTGGGTCTGGCGATACCTGCGGTACAGGGGCAGGCCCAACCCCAACCACCACACAGCGGTGATGAGAAAGGCGATGGGAATGGCGCGAGCCATGCCCAGCCCGGTTTGCTCCGCTGTGAGCACCAACACCAGGCAGGCCACAAAGGGGATGCAAGAGCCCAGGTACCCCCAGGCATAGCCGGTGGAGGAGACCATATCCACCCGCTCCGCTGTGGTCACGTCGGGGAGCATAGAGTCGTAAAACACCAAACTGGTGGAGAAGAACACCTTACCCAGCACAAACACCACCAAAAACACCAGCCAGGTGGGAGAAAAGCCCAACAGCGCGCAGGTGCTGGCACCTCCCACCACAAACAGGGCGTAAAGCCCTCGCTTCCAGCGGCATTTGTCCGCCACATGGCCCAGCGTGGGCCCCAACACCGCCGCCAGCAGGGTACTGATCGCCACGGCGTAGCTCCACCAGGCCGTGGAGGTGTAGTCTGCCACTCCGGCGGTGGACGTGAGATTTTTGAAGTAAATGGGCATGATCGTGGACACCATCAGCACAAATGCGCTGTTTCCCACGTCATACAGTGCCCAGCTGCGCTCCAAAGCCGTTAATTTCATAGGACCTCCCCACCTCCTCTCCGTCAAAGCTGCGCCCAAACCGTGGAGTCAGGGCCCCCCCGATCTACACCACGGTTTGGAAAAATTTCTCGATTTCTTCCACAGTGGGTGCCACCTCGGCCAGCATCCGCTCCTTGAGCGCCGCCACCGCCTCTGTCAGGTCGGGGTCCAGCGTGGGCTCCACCAGCACCCCCAGGCTCTCCTGGCTCATCCCGCCCAGGGATAACAGGGCCTTGATGGTGTGGCGCAATAGGTCGTTTTTCCACCGGGTGAAGGGGACATACCGTTTCATGGCCCGAAACGCACCATCCACCTCCCGCTCCGTCAGCCCCTCATAGAAGGGCGCTGCCGCCTGGGTCAGTTCCTCTCCAGGCCACAGATAGGACACCAAATCCCGGCGATACAGGTCAATGCCGTGCTCCATGAGCAGCGTAGAGTCCAGTTCCGTCTCTACCTGGAGGTGGTGGATGCCCTGGCGGGCCAGTTCCCCCTCAATGTAGGGGTGACAAGCGGTGTCCAGCATATAGTGGCAGATACACCCTGCCAGATAGCTTCTTCGCTCCGAAGTACCCTGCTCACGCAGCACCTGGGCCCCATGCTCAAAAAAATCTCGCCCGGATCTGCGATGAATTTCGCTTCCCAGCTCCCGCACGGGATTGTTCCCCAGGGGTCGATAGTAGAACAGCGGGTCAGGTCCTTGCAGCCCTGCCAGATAGCAGTGCTTGTGCTTCCACACAACGGTCCTCAGCTGCTCAGGCATAGCTTCCACCACATGGCGACCAAAACAGAGGTGGGTATAGTGCGATGGCATGTGTTTTCCTCCCTCTCCACAACAGATGTTCGTCTGTCCTTTAGTGTGCCGGATTCTCTGTGGGGTTTCAAGGGAGCATTTCGTAAAGTTTGGGTAAATTCCCCCGTCACCGCACCATGGCAATGTTTTGGGTGGGTTTCTTTGCCGTGGGCACATAGGTGGGATTCCCGTGCTTGTCGGTGCCGGATCGGCGCAGCAAGCCCTGGTTGGCCAGCCGTTCCGCATCCGCCACCGTGATCTCGCCGTACTTGGGTACCGACACCAACCGAGCGGTGTTGTATCCCACGCTCTGACTGGTTTTGCTGCTGCTGGTGGTTCCACTGCTCTTGCTGGAGCTTCCTCCGCCGCTGCTGCGGTATGCACTGGCCGCCGCCTTCTGCCGGTAATACTGGAGCATGGCATTGACGTACTCCTGGCTGTACCCGGATTTGGAGATGAGGTCGGAGGAGGGCATGACACCTGCCTGCAAAATGCCATCCACCTGGGCCTGGGCCATCTCCTGGGCCTGCTGCTGCTTTTTCTGCTCCATCTCCTGCTGGTCCACATACTGCTGGTACTCCGAGTCGTTGGCCTTTTGCAGCCCTGACAGATAGTCCTGCAGCTTGTTGTAGTTGTCCAGATACTGCTGATAGGCGAATTCCTTGTCCACATTGAACTGCCCCAGCTTGTCCTTGTACTCCTGGTAATCCATCTGCTCCTGGCCGTTGACCGCATCCAGGTACCCCAAGAGCTTGTTGTAGTCGTCCAGATACTGCTGATAGGCGAAGTTTTTGTCCGTGTTGTACTGGCCCAGCCGATCCAGATACTCCTGATAGTCCAGCTGCTGCTGGGTGTTCACCAACCCCAGGTCGTTGGCCAACTGCTCATACTCGCTGAGGTATCGCTGGTAGGCCTGGTTGTACAGCTCGGGGATCTTATCGCTGAGCTGGGAGGCATAGTAGTTGCCCGCCTGGGCCGCTGCGGTGGCGGCGTAGCTGGAGGCCTGTCCCCCCGAGGCGGCCGCCGCCTGGGCCAGGGCGTTGGCACTGGCCCGCTCCCCCTCCCGCAGGTATTGCTTCTGGTACTCTCCAAACACCGGGTCGCTGTCCTTGCTCCAGGTAAAGTCCTCCCGGTTGAGAATCTTGTCCAGCAGCTCCTGTTGCAGCTCCTCGTAAGGATTGGTGTAGGTGGGAGCCTCCTCATCATAGGAGAAGTCGGGATATTTCCCGATCTGGTCCAGAATGGCGTCCTGCTCCTCCTCGTACTTGTTGTCGTAGGTGGGGGCCTCCTCATCGTAGGAGAAGTCGGGATATTTGTCCAGCTGGTTGAGAATGTCGTCGATTTCGTCCTGCCAGCTGCCGGTAAACCCATTGTAGCTGGTGCGAAGCTGGGCTGCTGCCTGGCTGGCCAGGGCCCGTTGGGCGCTGGTGGTGGCGGTTTTCTCCTCCTGCTTGAGGCTGGCCACCGAGATTCCATATTCAGGATATACTTGGGCCAGACTCAACTCCTCCGGGTCAAAATCCTGTAACGTGTTGCTGGCTCTGGCCTTTTTCAAAAAGTCGTCATAGGTGTATGCCATGCGTTTCCTCCTTTACTGACGGCCGGGGGTGGCATTGTATGCCGAGCCGCCGTACCGTTCTCTGGTGATGCTGTAAATGCGGCACTGTCCCGTCCCGGTGAGTTTGAGACGGTAGTGGTCCCCCCGGCGGATGACCATGGGCAGCTGAAAACTGCGCTTGGTGGTGGGGCCAATGGGCTGTCCCATGGGCAACCACTCCCCGTCGCTGTCCACCTGGGCCCAGGCCTGCATCTGACCTCCCTCTTCCACCTCCACGCGGATGTGGAGACGGAACAGCCCCTTTTTGTCTGGGCTTCCGTCGGTGAAGTCGGCAAACTCCGCCCGCCACGCCACCGCTTCCTCCTGTTGGGCTTCCTCCGGCGGGTTGGTCCCCTGGCCCACCGTCCAGATCTCCCCCAGATGGTTGAGCAGATACAGATTCCCTCCGCTGACGGCAAAGTGGGTGGCGCGGGTGGCGTCCTCCCGGTGCCACAGCTTGGTCTGGGTATCATAGACATAGAGGCTCCACCCCTCCCCCTCCTGGGCCGAGAGGTAGTAGCGCAGCCCGTCCGCTCCGGCGCAAGCTTGCCCCAGCCTCTGCTGGCCCAGGTTGCGGCTCACGCACTGGGGAATTCCTCCCGAGTAGGCCATCACTCCCACCCGGGAGACGTAGAAAAGCACCTCGCCCGCCGCAGCCAGGCTCTTTCCACACCCTTCCGCCACCCCCAGGGTCTCAGTGCCCATGACCTGGAAGTTGGAGGGCATGGTGCCATAGACTTTGTAGATGTGGTCCTCTTTGAAAAAGATGGGGTAGCCCAGATAGGAAATGCAGCCGGTGAAGTTCCCCGCCGACCCGGTGTCCACGGCATAGGCATCGGTGGCCAGGCCGTCAAAGACGTTGAAGTTGAAGGGGTCCCCCAGCTTGGAGCAATAGATGGTGTTTCCCTTGCACCCCCACACCCGGTTTTCGTTCTCGCACACGAAGTCCAGGTCTGGGACGGTGCGGGCGATGGTCACCGCCCCCGGCTCGGTGTAGGCCTCGTCCCCCTTCTCCCCGTCCAGGGCAAAGGAGTACTCGTAAAACACCAGTTTGTCCTCCTGAATGTCCCGGATGATGAGACTTTTGTCGTTCTCCGGATGTGTGGCACAGCCGGAGATGGTGATGGCATCTCCCTTGCGGAAATAGTCCGCCCAGTTCACCCCTTCCGCCTGGATGGTGTTGGCCTGGGCCTCCTGCTCATAGAGGGTGCCGTTTTGGAAGGAAAGCCCTGTCCCCGTCCAGGTGGATTCCAGAGAACCAAAGGTCCCGGTCTGGGTGTTGTAATAGGCCTTGTCAGGAAAGATGAGGATGTTGGCGCCCAGAGATGCAAAGGCCTTGTCCCCCGGACTCACGTCCCCTTTCCGCTCTCCCTGGTACCAAAATCCCCCCTGGTCCACCCAGCACAGCCCCTCCCGGGCAAACAGTCCCCCCGGCTGGGTCAGAGTGGCCACCTTCCACCGGGGTGGACGGCTGGCCAGGAGAGGATAATAGGCCCCGGTGAGATTCTCCATCTCGTACAGTTCCCCATCCCCCGCCCCCGGGGTGTGGTTGAGTCCGACGAAGGCGGTTTGGGTGGCGGCGGACATACCGTTTTCACTGATCATCGCTGGCAGCTTCATGGGCTTCCCCCCTCACGTTTTCCACTTGCGCCTGGGTCAGTTGCCCTGCTGCCACCAGCAGCTCCAGGCGCTGATCATCCCACAGCCGTGGGTAATACCTCTTGGCCAGCTCCAGAATGGTCATAGCACCACCCCCTGTAAGGCAGCCAGAAAGTCCACATCCGCCCGCAGCTGTTCCAGGGGCGTCACAGGCTCCACCAGGCCCGCCAAATCTGCCGCCAGTTCCTCCTGACTGCGCTCCACCACAGCGCCGTTTTCCAGCTTGTAGCAGGGAATTCCCTCCTTGGTATAGAGAGGCTTGGGTAGATAGTTACCCTGGGCGTGGTGGTATCGGTCTCCAGTGCCTCGATCCACTTCCACCCACCCCTCCGTCTGGGTGAGAAATGCGGAGGAGTTCACCGCCACCACACAGGCTCCCTCATTGATTTGTACATATACCGTATATTCTTCCATGGTTCACCTCACAAATTGGCGTCAAACAAGATTTTTGCACTGGTGGTACGCACGATACACGATCGGTTACTGGCAAGCCCACTGGCGGAAATGGTCGCTCCGATACCCCCGGGTTGATTACTGGTGGCGGATATCGCCGTGGGAATTTTCACCGCTCCGTTGTTGAAAATACTCAACCCGGATATATTCCCCGTCATGTACACCACGCTGGGATTGGTTCGCATCCGCACTGGACACGGGAAGATGGCTCTTACTGCACCTGTTCCAAAGGCAAACCCATAGCCAATGGGAAATCCACTGAAGGTCTCAGGCAAAAATTGATAGCGGTAGCACTTGAGAAGTTCATCAGGGTCCGGCTGCTCCACTAGCTGCCATACTCCATCCGCGCCCTGCATAGCAAGGGTTTGGTGATCTCCCACCTCCAGCTTGGCCCCAAAGATGCGGCACGAGGCAACCCCTTCGCTGATGAGCTGGCACCACAGCTTGGATGGGCTGTTGGAAATGGTTTTGGTGAGGGTGCATACCTGAGCGCCCCGGGCGGAAAGGGTCTCCCCTGCCGTCTCGGTGCCGTCGTCCAGACTCAGGTGGTAACTACCAGAGAGGATGTCCACGAACATGGACAAGGTCACGGTTTTTCCAGCCAATCCCCCGTAGTCCTCCACATACTGGCCCAGGCCCAGGGTACCGCCGGAATTGGTGAGCTTGGCGTAGCTCTGTCCTGTGGTCACCTCTCCTTGGGTGGTGGTGCCGCTGGACTTCCAGCAATCCAGGGTGTAGGCGGGTTTGGTGATGGTATAGGTGGAGCTGCCCCGCTGGTTGATGCGGAACAGCGGGTTGATCAGCAGGTTTTGCCCCACATCTGGGGTGACCTTCACCCCCTGAATGTACACCGGAATGTGGAAGGCAAAATCATCTTTGCCCCAGTCGAAGCCGGGGCTGGTCTGAACCACCTTGCCCGGGCTCTCCACCTGTTCCAGCTGGTCGGTGGCTCTGGCCTGGAACTCATAGGCAGTCTGGTAATCCAGCCCCTCCACCTTGGCCCGCGCCAGGTAGGTAAAGCCCATGGGCAATACACTGTCCACCGCCGTCCAGGCTCCCCAGCTGTCCTCCCCCTGTTTCCGATGGCGATACTCCACCGTCAAGGTGTTGTCCACCTGGCCGAAGCTGCCGTAGTAACAGGCGCCTGTCACCTCCAGGTCATACCGCCCCGACGCATCGGGCAGACCCTGCCCGATGGTACAGCTGGGGTGGACATAGCCCACCAGCTTTTTCTCCACCGTCTGGGTGGTGGTGTTGCCTCGGCTGTCGGTGGCGGAGATAACAATAGTGCCCGACTCCACCTGCTCCAGAGTGCCGTCCCCGGTGAGGGTTTGGCTGCCGCAGGTGACGGACTGCCGGACCAGCGTGGCCCCCTTCACCGCCCTGGCCCCCGTGGTCACGGCCACCTGGGAGTGATACTGCACCAGATTCCCGGTCTCTCCCGTGAGGGCCAGGGTGTCCGGGTTCACATCCTGCACCGTTGGCGCCAGGGTGGGGGCGGAGTTTTTGATGGTCAGGGTCTTGGCAGAGGTGGAGAAAAAGGAGCCGTTGGACCGGAGCACAAAGACCACCGTGGCGGTGTTTTTGGTGGCATAGGCCCGCAGGGTCTCCCGCTCCCCCTGGGTCAGGGAAAGGGTGTGGCTGCTGCCGGACACCTTCCGGTAGGGCACCAGGATTTTGGACTCATCCCCCGACTTGATGCACAGCTCCATGGACATCCCCGCCGGGTTGCTGAATTTCACCACCGGGTTGTCCTCGTCGGTGAAGTTGGGGGCGCTGGTGATGGTGGCTCCCCGGGGGATTTTGGTGAGGGTCATGGTGCCCGACCCATTTACGGCCCCAGGGGTGTAGCTGGCCGCTGCCATGTCCAGGGAATAGGCAAAGGCCATGGACTTGGAGCCGTCGCTGTTGTGCCCCACCGTGGCGGTACCGGAGAGAAGGGTCACCTCCGAGTATGTCCCCAGGGTGATTTTGGGCGCTGTGCCCCGGTCCCGCTCCGCCACCAGTGTCCCGTTGAGCTCTACCTTGGCCCCCACGCCGTACTGGGCAAAGTTTTTGGTGGTGGATTTCAGCTTCAGGGTATAGCTCACCGAGGAAGTGTTCCCTGCGGTGCTGGTGGAGTTCTCCACCAAGGTCAGCGCCAAGGTAAAGGTGTTGGATGTGGTACTGTATTCTTTGGTCTGTAATGCCATGGTCAGCCCCCTATCCAGAAGCAGCCAATGCGGTCTGCTCCATACGGTTCAAATCTGGCCTTTCCACCGATGATGAGATAGGTGTTGGCGTTGAGGTTGGTGGCCTGCACCCCCTGGTTGTTCACCACCAGCACCTGGGTGCCGCTGCGGCTGACCGTCATGCCGTCCTCAGTGACCTGGGTGCTCATCTCGCTGCCCGTTTTGCTCACCGTCAGCCCCACCTCGTCAAAGGTAAACCCGGTGGTGGTGGTGACGCTGTCCACTCCCTGGGCCAGTTTTTTCTCAATGGCGATTTCCACCTGGTCGGAGGTCAGGGCCAGGGCCACCCGGCTGGCAATCTCCTGCACGGATTGGTCCAACCCCTCCAGGGCGTTCTGAGCGTCCTCCTGAGCGTCCTTGACCTCCTGCACCTGCTGCTGTTGGGACTGCACCAGGGCGGTGAGCCCGTCGGCGGTGGCGCTGAGCTGGGTCAGCCGCTCCCCCTCCCCCTCCAGCTGCATGTAAAGGGGCTTGGTGATGGCCTCCTCCCAGCTTTGGAGGGCCGTCTGATTCAGGTTGGTGGTGTCCAGGTTCTGGGTGGTGTAGCGCATCTGTTCCACCAGCATATACAGATAATTTTGCAGCTGAGACAGCTTGTCTTCGGTGGACTCGTCCCCGTTGAAGTTGGGAAATTTGGCATCCATATACAGCCAGTTGGCTGGCATGCTCCCACTCCTCCTTTCTGAAACAGGGCACCACCGGGAGGCGGTGATGCCCTGTTTTGTGCATAAATGTCTTCCCTTACACCTTCTCGGCGTAGTCCAGGCTAATCCAGCCCGCCCCGGACTTGAGCCGGCCCCAGCGCTTTGCCCCGGGCCCGTCCGCCTCTTCCACGATGGTGTACACTCCAGGCTCAATGAACCCTTGGGCGGCGGTGTCGGTGCCGGGGCCGCTGCGAATGCGCAGTTCGGTCACGGATACCTTCACGGTGTAGGGCTCAAAGCCTTTGGCACCCGGCAGCTTGAGCACCTGTCCCACCACAATGAGGTTGGGGTTTTGGATGCCGTTGAGCTGGACCAAGGTGTCCACGGTGGTGCTATACTTGGCGGCGATCTCGCTCAACGTATCCCCCTTTGCCACGGTATACGTCTTTGTCGTAGAGGGAACGGTGGGCTGGGGCTGGGGTTTGACCTGGGTGGTGCCCATGGCCTTGGACACATCGCTGCGGAAGGTGTCCATACTCTTGCCAAACTTGGGGAACCAGTGCATCACGTCGGCATGATTGCTGGCCACGCCCCGGTCATACCCCTCACAGTGACAGATCACCACCCCATCGGCCTTGGGGTCCAGGTTGTAGGTCTTGCACAGCATGGCGGTGAGCTCCACCGCCTCCTGGTAGATCTTGCTGAAATATCCTGCATCCGTGAGGGCATCCTCACAGATCTCAAAGCTGATGTGGGTGTTGTTGGCGCTGCCACCCGAGGTGCCGGTACCGGCATGCCACCCTCGGTGGTTCCAGGGCAAGGTCTGGACGGTGCCCACGCCGCCGTCGGCCAGCTTGCCCACAAAGGCGTGGACGCACACATCCAGCCCCGGGTTGTTCCAGTCGTTGGCGTTGCGGTTGGTGCCGATCTGCTCTTTGAGCTTGGCTTCCTCGCTCTGTCCCTCCAGGGGCTGCACATAGCGGGCCACCAGAGGGTTATTGGCCCCGGTGGAGTGGACCATCACGCCCTTGGGGGTGATGGTCCGCCCGGCCTTGTAGCAGTCGTTGGCGGTCAAGATACATTTAATCAGTCTCAATGCTGGTTACCTCCTCCACCGCCTCTTGTACATCTTCAATGGCGGTTTTTACCGCTGCGGCATCAATGCGCCCCTCGGTGACGATGTAGGTCACCACCGAGATCACCGACACCACAGCCCCCGCTGTGCTGGCCACCGCCTCCTGATCCAGACCAAAGGCCAGGGCCAATCCGGCGGCGATGCCTGCCAGGGCGGTCCACAGCTTACGGCTGGACAATTTTCTCCATACTTCTTGCACCTTCTCACTCCTTCTCATAAGCGGCCAGGATCTCCCGATCCAATTTCTTTTTGGCCTCTTCGGCCTGGGTGAGTTTGTCCATGGCCTGGGCCAGCTCGCCGTTGGCGGGCGGCTTGGTCACAGCGTGGTTAAGCCAGAATATGCACCGACCATAGGCATGGTGCAGCTGGTCTTCCACCTCCTGCCGCCGCTGGCGATGCTCCTGCCGCAGCTGAGCCTCCTGCTCCCCCTGCTCCAGGCGGCGGTCAATGTACCGCCGCAGATAGCCCATGGCCAGCCCGGTGATGCCGCTGCCTCCGGCCAGGCCCACCAACACCGCTGCCAGAAACTCCTCCCCGTTCATTCCATTCCTCTCCTCTGTATCATACGCTCCAGGCTGCGCCCCAGCAGCCGCTCCAGCCACTCATCCACCATCTTCCGCATCCCCGTCACCTCCCTCCGAAACAGGTATGTGGGCGGGGTCATAGGTGCGGATGTACCAATTGACGTAGTTTTGATAGCTGGTGTTGAAGCTCTCCATGCGATTTTGGTACAGCGCCAGCTCCCCATCTGCCTGGTGGAGCTTGGCCAGCAGCCAGTGCAGGTACACATCGCTGTGAGGCCAGCCCACAGCCAGGGTCCCCGGCCACTGTTTCCACACCTGCTCCAGCTGCTCCCGGGTGGCCAGGTGGACATCCAGATAAATCCGCCCCTCCAGCTCTCCCAGCCAGCTCAGCTTTTGCTCCTGGCTGTACTGGTTTGGGCAGAGCAGATCCGCCTGAGCCACCACCTCCTGGGCGGTGGGAAACCGATGGGCGTCTGCCATGGTCAAACCTCCTCTCTTCTCCCCCCGCCCCGGCACAAAGGCCGGGGCGGGGGGTTCCCTTTTATTCGGGCAGGGTAGTGCCGCTGTCAATGCCGCCCACAGCGGCAAACCGCCAGTCGTTAAAGGTGGCGTTGAAGCGGCTGCGGCCACGCCAGACGTTGGCGTCGGTGTTCTCGTCCACAGTGGAGCGCACCGCCAGCTGGATGCGGTCGTTCCACACCGCGCCGCCGTAGGTCTGGTTATACTTGCTGTCCAGCAAAATCCAGGGGGCCTTACCCTCAGACAGGTCCACAAACTGGTTGAGGTAGCTCCACACAATGACGGTCCAACGGCCGTACTGGTAGTTGAAGGCGTTGTTGGCGGAGGTGGGCTCCTTGTCCGCGCCAATGGCGGCAAAGACCTCCTTTTTCAGGCTGCCCACCTCAGGGATGAGGATGGTGTCGGGGGCCACGTCCAGAATTTCGTCGTTGTCCCCCCGGAACAGGTGCATGGCGGTCTCCATCTTGCCCAGGGCGTCCACGGAGAAGGCGTCGTTGAACTTGTTGGACTGGTCCTCGCCGGAGACCTTGGCGGGGTGCTTGGTGTGGAACATGGTGACCCCGTCGGCGCTCTTGATGTCAAACTCCCGGCCCTTGTACAGGATCTTATCCTTGCCGGAGATGGCGCCGCCGTAGAGCGCCGCACCAAACAGCTCCCGGGTGCGGTTGTAACTGGTGATGAAGGCGGCGGGCTGCTTTTTCATGTCCATGACCTTGGAGTCCTCCATCATCTCCGCAGAGATGGAGAAGGAGTCTTTCCAGGTGTCGTACACCAGCAGCTTCTGGTAGCCCTCCTGCATGCCGTCCAGAGGGTAGGCCCCGTTTTCACCCACAGGCTCAAAGCCGCTCATGGCGGTCATGGTGGTCATCAGGTCGCCGTAGTTCTCGCTCTTGCCCATGAGGAAGAGGTCCTTCAGTACGGACTGGCGCTCAAACTGCTCCCCCCGCTGCTCCAGGAACATGCGGATGGGGGCCTGGCACTTGCCGTAAATGCTGTCGTTCAGGCCGGAGCCTTCGGAAAAAATGATTTTCATGAGATGGGTTGTCCTCCTTTACACAAATCTGCCCCGGACGGTGTCACCGGCCTGGGTGCCGGACACCTCCACCAGCTCGAAGGTGCCCTCCCCCTCGCTGGCGGTGAGGCCGTCCTGGTCCACCTGCATCTTCACGCCTGCCTTGGCAGACGCGTACAGGGCCTTGAGCTGGGTCTCATAGATGCAGTCTCCCTCCACCCGGGTCACGGGGATGACCTGTCCGGCGGCGGCTTTCACATCCGCCATGCACAGATAGGGGGGTGTGGTGGTGCCGGGGGCTTCCAGAGCCGCCAACTTGCCGTCTTTCACGGTGAGCATCTGACCGGCCTGGTAGGTTCCTTCTGCTGCGCCCAGATATTCCCAGGGCAGCATGGCCCCGGTGTCACGTTTGATGGGTACAAACACGATTACTTTCCTCCTTGGTATTTGTTGTAGTAGGCTTGAATGGCCGTCTCACTGGCCTGAGGATTGAAGGCCCGGAACAGATTCATCTCCTCCACAGGCACCGAGGCCCCGCCCTTTCCTCGCTGGGTAGCGGCCACCAGATGGCCCTTGCTCCGGGCCAGGTTTTGGGCCTGCTGCCGGGCAGCTGCGGCGGCCTGCTGGGTAAGCTGGTCGTAGTGGGCCAGCTTGTAGGCATCCACAAAGGAGTTGCCCCGCTTCACCAGCTGGTAAAACTCCCGGGCACGGGGCATGGTGAGCAGATCGCCCACTGATCGGATGTTGGGGTTGAGCTGACGGATCTGGGCCAGCTCAGAGGCCACCTGGGCCTCCATGGCCGGGTTGGGCTGAGGTGCCGGGGCAGGCTGCTCCTGCCGGGCCTTCTTCCACGCCCGATACTGCTCCAGGTTGGTGATGGGAGTGCCGTCGGTGGGGTTGGTGAGCCCTGCATCCTGTAAGACTTGCTCCACGTCCCGGCGGGCGTGGGTGCGCTCCGTCTCCACCGCCTCCTGAATGGCAGCCCGGGTCTCCTCCCGCCGCCGACGGGCGGCATTTTCCCGGCGCTGCTCCAGGCTCATCTCCCCCCCTTGGGTGGGCTGTGCCTGCTGTTGTGCCACTGGCTCCTGCTGAGAAACCTGCGTGGTCTCCGGCTCCTGCTGGGGCTGCTCCACCCCAAGGGCCTCGTACACCTGTTGTTCGTTGACTTCCATATTTCGTTCCTTCCTGCCCCTTTTTGTGGGGGCGTTTGGATGTTCCCGCTGTCCCTGCGTAGTTGGATGTTAGGGCTTACTTTTTGCCCTGTCTCAGGTCGCCGCCGGTGTGGACGGTGCCCGTCTTGGTGGCGGTGGTCTGTACGGGGGCCTTCACCACCTGGGTGCCGGTGTTCTGAATCCGGCCAATGTAGCCTTTGTGCTCCTTCATGCCATTCCCTCCTCTCCTAGGGAACGCCTGAATTTGCTGACGAGAGTGAGTTGCGAGAAATTTTACGTCAGAAAAAGGCGCAGCTTTGCAGAAATACTTTGTGTATTTCAAAAAGATGCAACGCATTTATGGCGCATAAAGTTCCGCAAAGCACCGAAGTCAGACAAGTTCAGGGGTTCCCTCTATTGGCATGTTCCCGCTGTCGCCTTGCGTCAGAAGTTGTTGTTGTGCCGCCTGGGCCTCCCGCTGTGAGCGCTCTTCCAGGGCCTGCTTGGTGGCCCCTGCTCCGGGGTAGTGGAGTTCTTCCATCTTGGTCCAGAACAGAATGAGAGTCTCGGTGGCCGCCGGGTCCCCAAAGGCCCCGGTCTGGAGGTTCTGGCGGGTCTCCTGCCACATTCCCTCCCGGTTGTTGGCCAGGGTGTCGGTGGTGTCCACCGAGAAGAGGAACTGGTCATTCCAGTAGTACTGTCCATCCTCGTCCCGCTCCAAAAAGTCATAGCGGTTGAACTGCTGGTACTGGGTGTGGCCCTGGGTGTCCCGGTAGGTGACGGGCCGGGGCTCATCCCCGTAGGCCAGCCAGAACTCGAACATCATGCGGAACAGCTCAGCGTAGGCCTTGTGTTTCATCACCCGCTTGCTCTCCAGCCGTCCGGCGGCCTGGGCGGCGGAAAACTCTTTGGCCTTGCCGCTGGTGGCGGTGGAGTCTGCCCGGCCCTGATAGGAGTCGGTGATGCCCAAAATCTGTCGGGCCTCCTCGTAGACGTTGTTGAGGTACAACAGTTCGTACTCCAGATCCCCCTTGAAGTCATACACGCCGATCATGGCCTTGTCCGCCGCCGAGCCGATGTACCACCGCTCTCCGTCCTGGCTGTCCACTCGCAAAGAGGCGTTGTCGGGCAAAGTGATGCGGGTACCTGCCTTCACCAGGCGGTCAATGATCTTCTGCTCCAGGCGGTTGATGGTGTTTTGCTGGTCGGCGATCATGTCCACATCCGAGTTGCCCAGCAGCTGACCGTACACGGACACGCTGCGCTGGAGCACAATGGGAAACACCCCCGGCTTATAGAAGGGGATGAGGGTGGGGCGCATCACCGGGTTCCCCTCCCCGTCCAAATCGGGGGTGGCCCCCGGGATGTCCAGCCCCTTTCCCGTGACCATGGGCAGCAGCACCTGCTCGTAGTCCTGCACCTGGTCGGTAAACTCCTCACAGCCACACCAGGGACAAGGGCCTCCCTGGTATTCCCGGGGTGCGCTCTGGGGGTCTGCCTCCACCGGGAGGCTGTGTAAGCCACCCCCGCCCTCCATGGCCTCCTGGGCCATGGACTGGGCCAGCATCTGCCCTGCCATCTCCTGGCGCAGCAGCTCCTCCGGCTGGGGCTGGACAGGCTCCGTCTCCTGTTGGATGATCTGCCCCGGCAGAGGCCGTACCCGTCCGCACTGTTTGCATACAGGTTGGCGGCGGGCCTGATAGTCCTCCAAATCCTCCAACGGGGTATCGTTGACCCAGCAGTAGCGGTTGATGCCCCCCTGAGGGTTCTTCTCATAGCCCACATAGCGGGTGAGGGCGTCCTCTACGGCGCTCACTCCGTCCACCCCCCGCACGGCCGGCTCGGACTCCCCGTCCTCCTCCACCCAGATGCCATACTCCCGATAAATGGCGTCCCGGGTGGTGGGAATCTTCACAATGATCCAATCCATGTCCTGGATGGAGGTGAACACCCCCGGCTGGGGGGCCAGCTGCTTGGGGTGGAGCATGCGCACCACCTGGGTGCCCACGGTGTCGTGGGTGCGGGAGCGGTTGTCCCACTCCACCAGGTAGGCCACGCCGCCCTGGATGGGCACCGTGCGCTCGGCCAGGTCGTTGAGCTGGGCAAAGGGAAGCCGCTCCAGCTCATTGCGCAGGAAGTGCTCCAAAATCTCCGCCAGCTTCTCATCTTCCTGGCGGCGTGGGGTCACCTTGGGCTGGGGAATGGCGCTGGACACCTGGGTCTCCACATTTTCAAAGACGATGTTGCGCACATGGCTGGTCTTTCGGGGCCCGCCGTCCCTTCTGGTGTCCCCAGGCACCAGGGGACGCAGCTGGTCGTCGCCGTTGTAAATACGCTCCCGCTGGTCCATGCGGGTGTATTCGGCGGAGTAGGCGGCATTGCTCTGGGCCAGTCGCTGCTGCCACAGCTTCAGCCGCTCCCCCGCTTGTTTCTGGTGTTTGGCCTTCATCTTCATCCTCCTTTACTTGTCCCCGGGCCTGCCCCACAGCCGCAGCAGCAGCTCCCGCTCCTGCCCGCTGGCCCGGTTCCAGTCCTCCCACATGTCCGGGGTCCACCGGGCGGTGCCCCCGGGCTGAGGCTGGGTCAGACGCATGGACTGCTGGGGCCGCACATAGTGGGCAATGGCCAGGGCCATGATGCAGTCGTCGTGGGCCCCAGGCTCCGCCTCGGGACGCATCTGGTCGTTGCGCACAAAGGTGAGCATCTCCTCCAGGGTGGTCTTGTCATTCACCCCGCCCAGGTGGTCCCGCATCACCCGCACCAGCTCCGCCAGAATCACCGGACGGGTGAGGCGGTCGGTGCGGAAGCCGTATGCATGGTGGATTTGCCCGTCAAAGGAGTCCTCCACCTCCCGGACGTAAATCTTGGGGTAGCCCATGAGGCCCAGCAGCTTCACCGGATAGGTGGAGAAGTTGCACTCGGGGGCCAGCAGGGCACGGTTGTAGTACAGCCCCAGGCAGTACAGCTGCCGGGTGTAGGTGTCCTCGTCGTACTGGTGGCGCAGGGTACACACCTGTACCCCGGTGATGTTGTCCAGCACCTGGGCCACAAACCAGTCCGAGCCATCCCCGGCGGTGTCCCCGCCAATGACGTAGGGCCGCCCCTGCTGGGGCCTGGCATAGAGCCGGATAGGGCCCCCCTTCTCCTCCACCCACCGGATGTTGGACAGGTGGATGCCGTCGGCAGCCAAATCGTACTCGAACAGGCCCTCTCCCACCGCAGACTCCAGGTGCTGCAATCGCTCCCCCACCGCCTTGCCGTTGAACACCGTCTTGCCCGTCACGCCCCACTGGCCCAGGCAGTAGACCATGTAGTAATACTCATCCGTCTCCCGGAAGCTCTCCAGGGTGGCCACCGCCTCGGGGGTAAGAAAGCGGTTGTCCTTGTAGGTGCTCTCGTGCACCGTGGCCCGGGGATCGCGGCGGTCGAAAAACCGTTTTTTCAGCCAGTGGGTGATGCTGATGGGGTTGAAGGTCAAAATCATCTGGAGATACTGGTTAAAATCGGTACGCAGACGGATGTCCAGCTGGTTGAAGTCCCCCTCCTCCAGCTCCGAGGCCTCCTCAATCCAGATGCCGGTGATGTTGAAGATGGATTTCAGCTTCTCCACGTCGTCCAGCCCCGCAAAGAGGATGACGCTTCCATTGGAAAAGGTGATGGTCATGGCCGACTTGTTGGTTTTGGCCCCGGCGTCGGGGTAGAAATCCGAAATCTGCCCCACCAGCTGGGCCCAGCAGCTCTCCCGCAACGTGCGGGCCACCTTGCGGCACACCAGCCACCGGTGCCCCGGCTCGCTGGTCACCCGCTCCAACACCTTGCGCCCGGCGAAAATGCTCTTGCCGCTGCCGCCGCCCCCTTTCAGCACCAGAAAGCGGTGCTGGTCAAAAAACAGGGGGAGAAAGGTGTCGTTGTTGGTCTCCTTCAGGTTCTTGTACCACAGCAAGGCCTGTTGGGTGGTGTCATGGTTCATGGCGCTCCGGCAGGATGCCCTGCCCGCCTCCTTCCCACAGCTCCTGAAGCAGGGCCAGCTTCTCCTGGGTGGTGAGGGCCTGCTGGGCCGCTCGGGTCTGGGGTCCCGCCTCCACCTCCATCTTCTGGGTGTACCCGTGGTTGTTTTGCAGGTGGAACACCACCCCCCGCACGTCCTTGCGGGTGAGCAGCTGCTCCTCGCTCCACGCCTGTAAGATGCCGGCGACCCACTCGGTGGCCTCCTCCAGCTCCGGGTGGGCCTGGTGGTCACACCACTGCTTCCACTTCCCCGGGGTGATGCCCAGATGCAGGCAAATTCCGGTGATGGTGGGGGGCACCAGGTACTCCCGGGTGTGGATGATCTCACCCCGGTCGTTGTACACCGGCTTTCGCTCGTAGATGGGGTGCCCCTTCTCGTCCACCTCTCCGGTGGCCACCTGCTCGGTGACCTCCACGGTGCGGCTGATGGAATCCAGGTATTGCCGCACCTCCCGCATCAGGGCCTTGGATGTATTGGTTTGTCGCTGTCTGGCAGCCACGTTCCCGCCTCCCTTGTTGTTCTCATGTTTTCATTGTATCAACTCCACTGGGGCTGTGATTACACATCCCCCGTTATAAGTACACACTTCCCCTATAAATCCGCAGGGAAATGCACATAATACCGTTTCAGCGCCCGGTAGATGCTGGTGGGGGAGGCAATATGGTGTCTTTGACACACGGACTTGACACTGTCCCCGGTGGTGACATACTCCAGCAAAGCCTGGCTCAGTGAGCCCGCCGTTCGCTCACACAGGCCCCGGATGCGCGCCTGCTGGCCGGGGGGCATTTCCCGGTAGGTCAACGATTTGAAATAGATGTACCCCTGTCGGTCATAGGGCACGGGAATGCTGGGTTTATAACGAAACATGTGTGCTTCCTCCTTCTCTCAACTGCTCCACCATGGTTTGAATCTCTTCCTGGCTGTGGGCAGCCACGAATTTGCCGTAGGTGGTGTGGTGCTGCCGGGCCAGCCGGGACACCCACACCAATTGGGACTCCCGGGGCGGTGTCTCCGTCCACGCTTCCTCGAACTCCCGCTCAATCTCCGCGTCCGCCTGTGCCATCTCCGCCAGCTCCTGCGGTGTGAACCCTGCCACGGCGCCTCACCTCCTTCTCCCGCACCGCCCGGCACTGCCAGGCAATGGCCACCCAGGGCACCCCCCAGGCCTTGGCCGCCTGCTCCACAGCCCCCAGGCGGTTTTCCGCCTGCACCTTCACCGTCTTCCGCCCCGGGTACTCCACCCGGTACTGGTAGATCTTCTCACGCATGCTCCATCTTCCCTCCTCCGGGCACCGTCATCACCGTGGCAAGCACCGCCAGCACGTGGTGGGCAGGCACCCCCAGCCACACCTCATACCCCCGGATCAGAGCCTCCAGGGCATCCATGGCCGCCGCCGTGGACGAGGCCTCAATGACCTGACAGAAGCGGTCGCTCCCCTCCTCCTTGTCCAGCTGAATGTGTACCCGGGCCTGCTGGGTGCGCTTGCCTCCGTGATAAACCAGCTCTTCCCGCTCCATGTCTCTCTCCTTCCTTTCTTCTCCCTGATGTCTGGCCGCCAATGCCTGGGCGTAGCCCAACACATAGGCCCGCTCCTGCCGCCCCAACCGGGGCAGACAGACGCACAGCGATTCCACAACAGTTCTCATGGGCTCCCTCCTCTTTATTGATTTCTCGATAATAATATATCAGTCACCGATATTTGTCAATAGTGTTTTATTGATTTGGTCAATACTTCTTCTTGTGCTTGGCTGGGAAGCGTGGTAAAATACGGGGGTGAACCCCCGTGTCTTTTCAAAGAATGGAGGATAAATCTATGAGTGTTGGACAACGCATCAAACAGGTCCGCAATGCCTGCGGCCTGACGCAACAGGCTTTTGCCGACCAACTGGGTCTCAAGCAAAACACCATTGCCACCTATGAAATCGATAAAACAACCCCCAGCGACCGCACCCTGTCCGATATCAGCCGTGTCTTTCGAGCCAATGAGACTTGGCTGCGTACCGGAGAGGGTGACATGTTTCCTCCCCACAATCCAGACGAGCATCTGGCCGCCTTTCTGGGTGATGTCATGGGGGGAAACAGCTTCCGCGCCCGGCTCATCTCCGCTCTGTCCCGGCTCAGTGACGAGGATTGGGCGGTGCTGGAGCGTCTGGCCCGAGATCTGACCACCCCCGAGGAATAAAAAAATCCCCGGGCATCCAACCAATCCGGTTGAATGCCCGGGGATTTTCCCCATTCATCGGCTTAAATAGTGGGAAATAAACTGGAAAATGGCACGTAGCTGGGCCTCGTCCGCTCGATTCAACAACTCTACGATTGCCGCTGTGATCCATTTACGTTCCATGTTCCTTCCTCCCTGTGCTGTGGATGGGACTTCCATCTCATCGGTGCTCCATATCATGGTTTTATTATAATCGAACATTTGTTCTGTTTCAAGAGGGTGCCTGCCAGAACTTGTGGAAAATTGTCCGTTCTATGGGACTTTTGTATAATAACATAAAAATTCGTCGAATCCCGTCGAAACAAGTCGAAAGGACGGCAAAAGTTGCCGTCCTTTCACAAAATTCCTATTTATGCCAAAGTTCTGCTCCAATCCATGCGGCGGTAATACCACAGGAAGGTGACCGAGCTCAAGAACCAGGTGAGGGGGTAGACCCAGTACACCATCTGGATGCTGCCGGTCATGGGCACTGCGATGGCCAGGAAGGCCACACGGATGATGCACCAGCACACCATCATGACAAACATGGGCACCATGGCCTTGCCTGCACCTCTCAGAATGGAGGCCATGGCGTGGGAGAAAGCCAGCAGGAAGTAGAACAGGCCGGAGGTGCGGGACTTTTCCACGCCGTAGGCGATGACATCCGGGGAGGTGTCAAAGGCGGCGATGAGCAGGGGGGCCAGGGCGAACACCACAATACCGATGAGCTCTGCCATGAGCACCGAGGTGACGGTGCCGAACCGGGCACCCTTTTTGGCCCGGTCGATCTGGCCGGCTCCCAGGTTCTGGCCCACAAAGGTGGTCATGGCCATGGTAAAGCTGGTGATGGGGAGGAAGCCAAAGCCCTCAATTTTGGAGTAGGCGCCCACGCCAGCCATGGCGGCGTCGCCAAAGTGGTTGATGTTGGACTGCACCACCACGTTGGCAATGGCGATGATGGAGTTTTGCACGCCGGAGGGCAGGCCGAAGCGCACCACCCGCTTGAGCATATCCCAGTGGAAGCGGATACACCGAATCTGCACCCGGTAGCTCTCCTTCACCCGCAGCAGCTGCCACAGGCACAAAGCGGCGCTGATGAACTGGGCGATGATGGTGGCCCAGGCAGCTCCATCCACCCCCATGTGCAGCACACCGATGAAAAACAGGTCCAGCACCACATTGATCACCGAGGAGATGATGAGGTAGTACAGGGGGTGACGGCTGTCACCCACGGCCTGGAGAATGCCCACGCAGATGTTGTACATCACCGAGCCCAGAGAGCCCATGAAGTAGATGCTCAGATACAGCTGGGAATTGTACATGACGTTTTCCGGGGTGTCCATCCACCGGAGAATCTGGGGGGAGAAGCCCACGCCCACCGCCGTCATCACCACGCCAGCCACCAGACCGAAGGCCACGGTGGTGTGCACCGCCTGGTGCAGCTCTTCTTCTTTTCCGCCTCCGAAGTACCGGGCAATGACCACACCGGCGCCGATGGCAATGCCGCTCAAAAAGCCGATGAGCATAAAAATGAGGCTGCCGGTGGAGCTCACCGCAGCCAGGGCATTTTTCCCCAGAAAATTTCCCACAATCAGGGAGTCGGCGGTGTTATACAGCTGTTGGAACAGGTTTCCCAGCAAAATGGGAAGGGCAAAGGAGGTGATACGCTTCCAAATGGTCCCTTGGGTCATGGGTTCTACGGTGTGTGCCATTTCCATTTCCTTTCTTTCTCTCATTTCGTGTCCATCCAGTATATACCCCCTTCCTGTCATTGGCAAGACATCCGAGATAGAAACCTGTGGTTTTGTTGGAACTACAACAGACAAACGCCATACTCTGTGATACCATACCATCAAAATGACCACACCAGGAGGACAGATTCATGATTCGACGCATCATTCACATTGACCAGGACAAGTGCAACGGCTGCGGGGCCTGTGCCAAAGCCTGCCATGAGGGGGCCATTGCCATGGTAGACGGCAAGGCTCAGCTGATCCGGGACGACTACTGCGACGGGCTGGGGGACTGCCTGCCCACCTGCCCCACCGGAGCCATCACCTTTGTGGAGCGGGAGGCCGCTGCCTACGATGAGGCAGCGGTGAAGGCCAACATGGCCGCCAAAGCTGCTCCCTCCCCCTGCGCCTGTCCCGGCAGCATGGCCCGGGCTCTCAACCCCCAGGCGGAGGCCGCCGCCCCCGCTCCTTCCGCCTCCCAGCTGCGCCAGTGGCCGGTGCAGATCAAGCTGGCCCCGGTGAACGCCCCCTATTTCCAGGGCGCCCACCTGCTCATTGCCGCCGACTGCACCGCCTACGCCTACGCCAATTTCCACCAGGATTTCATCCGGGGCAAGGTGACCCTCATCGGCTGTCCCAAGCTGGACATGGTGGACTACACGGAAAAGCTCACCGCCATTCTCCGGGACAACGACATCACCGCCCTGACCATCGTGCGCATGGAGGTGCCCTGCTGCGGCGGCATCCAGCACGCTGCCACCCAGGCGCTGCGTGACAGCGGCAAATTCATCCCCTGGCAGGTGGTGACCATCTCCACCGACGGGCGGATTTTGGACTGATGGGGACTTGACTTCTCTGTCCTATTCCTGTACCATTCATACCATGGATGGTAGCTAATCCACCCGTCTCCACCTGGAGCCATAGACTTGATTGTGTTCAAAACGGCATGCTGTTGGAGCATGCCGTTTTATTTTCAGGAGTATATCATGACATTACAGGACTTTTTTCACCAGCATCCCAAGGCCGCTCTGGCCTTCTCCGGGGGTACCGATTCCGCCTATCTGCTCTATGCGGGGCGCACCTGGGGTGAGGATGTGCGGCCCTATTACATCTCCACCCCCTTTCAGCCCGCCTGGGAACGAAAAGACGCCCAGCGTCTGGCGGCAGAGCTGGGGGTGCCACTGACGGTGGTGGAGCTGGACGTGCTGGCCTGCCCTTCCGTGGCTTCCAACCCCAAAAACCGCTGCTATTACTGCAAACAGGCCCTATTTTCCGCCCTGCGCCAGCAGGCCCAGGCCGACGGCTTTTCCCTGCTGCTGGACGGCACCAATGCCTCGGATGATGCCTCCGACCGCCCGGGCATGAAAGCCCTGCAGGAGCTGGCGGTGCGCTCTCCCCTCCGGGAGTGCGGCATCACCAAGGCCCAGGTGCGGACCTTGAGCCGGGAAGCTGGTCTGTTCACCTGGGACAAGCCCGCCTATGCCTGCCTGGCCACCCGGATTCCCACCGATACCCCCATTACTACGGAGGATCTGGCCCGGGTGGAGGGAGGCGAGGACGCCCTCTTCGCCCTGGGCTTTACCAACTTCCGTATCCGCCTGCGGGGGGACGCCGCCCTGCTCCAGCTGCCGGAGCGCCAGATGGCCCGGGCCATGGCCCAACGCCCCCAGCTGGTGGAGGCCCTCACCCCCTATTTTTCCCACATCAGCCTGGACTTGCAGCCCCGGCCGGAGGAGGATTTCCATGGACAATAAACAAGATGTGCTGGCCCTGCTGCGGGAGGTGGCGGAAGGCTCCGTCACCCCGGAACAGGCCGTGCTGGAGCTGAAACGCTCCCCCTTTGACAACCTGGGCTATGCCCGGGTGGACACCCACCGCACCGTGCGCCAAGGTGCCTCGGAAGTGATCTACGGGGCAGGCAAAACACCCCAACAAATTGCCGGCATTGCCGCCTCCATGATGGCAAACGGCAGCCACAACATTCTGGTCACCCGCTTGGATGGGGAGAAGGCCGCACAGGTGGCCCAGGAGGTGCCCATGGACTATTTCCCCGTTCCCCGCATCGGGGTGGTCAGCCCCAAGCCCCACCCTCAGGTGGGCTCCATTGTGGTGGCCACCGGGGGCACCAGCGATATGCCCGTGGCGGAGGAAGCCGCTCTCACCGCGGAAGTGCTGGGCAACCGGGTCACCCGCCTGTATGACGTGGGGGTGGCGGGGCTGCACCGCCTGCTGGCCAGCCTGGACGAACTGATGCAGGCCCGGGTGGTCATTGCCGTGGCAGGCATGGAGGGGGCTCTGGCCTCGGTGGTGGGCGGCCTGGTGGACTGCCCCGTCATCGCCGTGCCCACCAGCGTGGGCTATGGAGCCAGCTTCGGCGGCCTGTCCGCCCTGCTGGCCATGCTCAACTCCTGCGCCTCAGGGTGCAGCGTGGTCAACATCGACAACGGCTTCGGCGCGGGCTTCCTGGCCAGCCGCATCAATCAAATGGAGGGTCTGCCCCAATGAATACCTTATATCTGCAATGCAACATGGGAGCGGCCGGGGATATGCTCACCGCCGCTTTGTACGAGCTGCTCCCCAACCAGGAGGAATTTCTCCACACCCTCAACCATATGGGCCTGCCTGGGGTGGAGTTTCACGCTCTTCCCGCCCAGTCCTGCGGCATCTGCGGCACCCACATGGACGTGGTGGTGCACGGAGAGCGGGAGGAAAGCGTGGATCACCACCACGACCATGATCACGAGCACGAGCATGAACATCATCACCACGATCATGAGCACCATCATGATCACACCCACCATCACCACCACACCTCTCTCCACGATGTGGAGCACCTCATCTCCCACTTAAACCTCCCAGCTCCGGTGCTGGAACAGGCCCGGGCGGTGTATCACCGTCTGGCTCAGGCCGAGTCCAAGGCCCACGGAGTCGAGGTGGACCTGGTGCACTTCCATGAGGTGGGTGCCCTGGATGCCGTGGCAGATGTGACAGCGGCCTGCTATGCTTTGTACCTGCTCCACCCCGACGAAGTGGTGGTCTCCCCCGTCCATGTGGGCAGCGGCATGGTGCGCTGTGCCCACGGCGTGGTCCCCGTCCCCGCTCCCGCCACCGCCCACCTGCTAGAGGGGGTCCCCTGCTACGGCGGAGAGATTCAGGGGGAGCTGTGTACCCCCACCGGAGCGGCGCTGCTGGCCACCTTTGCCACCCGCTTTGGCTCCATGCCTCCCATGGTGCTGGAGAAAACCGGGTACGGCATGGGAAAGAAGGAATTTTCCGCCGCCAACTGTGTCCGGGCCCTGTGGGGCCACACCCAGGAGACGGGGGGCGAGATTCTGGAGCTGGTGTGCAACTTGGACGACATGACCCCGGAGGCCCTGTCCTTTGCCTGCCAGCGACTGCTGGAGGAGGGAGCCCTGGACGTGTACACCCTCCCGGGGTGCATGAAAAAGGGCCGCCCGGGCTGGCAGCTGGTGGCCCTGTGCGACACCGCCCACAAAGATCACCTGATCCGTCAGGTCTTTGCCCAGACCTCCACCACCGGCCTGCGGGTGCGCACCTGCGAAAAGCACGTGCTCAGCTACACCATCACCACCCGGGACACCCCCTACGGCCCCGTGCGGGTGAAAAAGGCCCAGGGGTATGGGGTCTCCCGCTCCAAGCCGGAGTACGAGGATATGGCCCGCATTGCCCGGGAGCACAAGATCACCTTAAAGCAAATCTTCCACAAGTGATTTCTCCTTTGTGGAAACAAACACGGAGGAAGCCATCCAAAGAAGATGGCTTCCTCCGTTGTCTTTTTGGGTTATCGCAGTCCCATGATAAATGCCACCAAGGCCAGGATGGGAACCACCGTCCAGGTGATGTATCGCCCCATCATCTCCCAGTCCGAGGGCTCCGCATCTTCCACATTTCGAATGGAAAAGATCAGCTGAAAGCGAAACAGCTCGTCGGCAAACAGCATGGACACCGCCGTTACCACGCAGCAGAACACGCCGGCCGCCCAGCCCACCCAGGTGCCCTTATGGGTCAACTCCGGGCCTTCCAGCAAATCCAGGACATTGGTCACCGAGGGCTCCATGGAGTCCAGCACATAGCTGTCCCCGTTGGTGTAGACGCCAACGTTTACCCCCATGCCGCTGACCATGCTGCCATCTTCGTTGAACACCAAATAGCCGTCCCCAACGTCCACCACGCCGCCCCGGAACAGCACCTCATCCCCGCGCAGCAGTTCCATGCCGGTGATGCCCGCAGGGATATCCGACCCCTTGGGTGCCGCCGAGGAATCCACCCGGATGGAATAGGGGCCGTACTTCTCTTCCCCGTACTGGAATTCCACGGTTTTATCCGGGGTCACGGTGAAGCGGGAGGCAACGCCGTAGACCTTTCCGGTATACACCGTGTTGTCCCCCTCCTGACTCTGCACCAGAAGGGTGTCCTTGTAGGCAAAGCCTGTGCGGGAGATGGTCACCGGATAGAGGATGGTAAACACCAATACCATGGCTGCCATCACGACCATCATGAACGTTTGATACCCATTCAGCTCTTTCAATCGCTCCATATCCACACCCACCTTTGCATGGTTTTTTCCTGGCATTATTGTACCATATCTTCTCTGCCTCTGTCACCTGCTGCGTGTAAAAAAGCGATGGGTGCGGCAAGGAAACCGCACCCATCGCCTGGGGTAAGTTATTGGGCCTGAGTTTTGAGCTGACGGCGGAACAGCGTGCGGAAGATGAGCCGCACAAAGGGTCCGCAGTACAGCAGCTGCCACAGCAGCGCCATGGGCAGATTGCACCCAAAGGTGTGCACCCAGGTGCCGAAGCTGGGCTGCTTGAACAGCAGGGTGGCGATGAGGGACATGGTGGGGCACATGATGCACACGATCATGGTGGAGATGGCCAGGATGATGACAATGGGCCGGTCTGTGGGCTTGACCATGCGGAAGGCCAGGAACTTGGCCAGGTGCTCCACCACAAAAAACTCCAGCACAAAGGCAACGGGCACCATGATGGGCATCTCGTGGAGGGCCATAACAAAGGTGGCGTTGGTCACCCCTCCGGTGTTCAGGGCCACGTTGTAGACGATCATTCCATACACCATGACAACGGCCATGATAATGGTGTACACCACGTTTTGAAGCTTGGTCTGAGGCATAAATTTTCTTCTCTCCTTACTCGTTTTTGCCGCAAAAAAAGGAGAGCAGCGAAACTTTCGTCTCGTTGCTCTCCACTGCGACTACCATTTGCAAGAGATATTCTAGCAAATTTTTCTTGCTCGTGTAAGGATTTTTTCTCCGTGAGAGTGTCCGAACTTCTCCCCATCAAGCCTTGGATTTCCGGACAGGTTGCCCATTACCGCATCCGCAGCAGCCGCTCCACCCGCTTGTACAGCAGGGTGGTGAGCAGGGACACCACAGCGCCCTTGACGATGTTAAAGGGCACCACAGCAAAGAGCACCAGGGTGGACACGCTGTTGATCATCCCATTGACGGCGGTGCCCATGGCCACCAGCTGCTCCAGGGGCATGCCGTAGAGGGCGGAGAAGGCAGGGAGCAGGTAGACGGCATTGAAGAAGCTGCCGAAGACTGCCATCGCCACCGTGCCGACCACCATGCCCACCAAAGCGCCCTTCTTGGTCTTGCGGTGGTGATAGATGATGGTGGCGGGGAGAATAAAGGAGCAGCCCACCACGAAGTTTGCAAAGTCCCCCACCAGGGCGGTGGTGGTGCCCTTGAGCAGCAGCTTGAGGATCACCTTGACCAGCTCGCACACCACGCCCGCCACAGGGCCCAGGGAGAAGGAGCAGATGAGCACCGGCACCTCGCTCAGGTCGATCTCATAAAAGCTGGGGGCGAAGGGCAGGGGCAGCTCGAAGTACATCAAGATGGCAGCCATGGCGGCAAAAATGCCAATGTAGGCCGCCCGCCGGGCCGCCTTTTGCCGGGGCAGCTTCAGCCACACCCGTTCCACCAACAGGGCCACCACAAACAGGGCCACAAACACCGCCAGGCACACCAACACATAGCCCACGTTGCTCTGCACTGTATTCCACAGTGCGGTCAGGTTGTTCCACATAACAAAAAACCTCCAAATGATATTGAGACGCCCAAACGCCAATGCCGTTCAGGCGCAACAACCCACTTGGAGTTCTTGCACATCCTCTTCCATCCGGACTGTAACCGTTGGTCCCGGAGTTTCACCGAGTCAGCCACAGAGCCAACGCTCTGCGGGTCGCGGACTATACCGCCAGTGGGGAATTTCACCCCGCCCTGAAGACATGGTATTCACTTGTCTCTGCACGCCATTATAGCACGGGGGATGAAAATTGCAAGATGTTTTTTCCCTCCAGCCATTGACGCAGCCCCCTCCCTCCGGTAAAATAGAACAAACGTCCGATTGGAGGGAGTCGCCATGGAACCACACCGCACCTGTTGTTTCACCGGGCACCGGCCGGAAAAACTGCCCTGGGGAGATGAGGAGTCACACCCTTCCTGTGTGGCGCTGAAAGAGAGCATGGCCGCCCAGCTGGAACAGCTGTATGCCCAGGGGTATCGTCATTTTATCTGCGGCATGGCCCGGGGTGCAGACTTCTATTTTGCCGAGGGGGTGCTGGCTCTGCGGGAGCGACACCCGGAGGTGACACTGGAGGCGGCTCTGCCCTGCCTGGGCCAGGCCAACAAATGGAAGGACGGAGACCGGATGCGCTGGCACCGTCTGGTGGACCAGTGCGACACCACCACCCTGGTACAGGAGCACTACGACCGCCACTGTATGCTGCGCCGGGACCGATACATGGTGGACCAGTCCTCCACCATCCTGGCAGTGTTCAACGGCATCCGAGGGGGCACCCAGTACACCCTAAACTACGCCATGGAGCATCGGTTGGATATCTACCTGTTTGACCTCAACCATCCTCAACACCCCCCCACCCATCTGGTGCCATGAGTCTGTGTGGGGGTTGACTTTCCCTGACAACTGTGGTACGCTGTTCCAGCACGGGAGCCGTGCTTCGTTTGATACATTATCGCCAACAAGTGTATGCTTGTTGGCGTTTTTTGTTGCTCCCCAAGTTTGATATCTGGAGGTTGTCACCATGGAAACCCCATCCGCCCAGCACTCGTTCCTCTCCGGACCCATCCTGGCCCCCCTCATCCGCTTTGCCCTGCCCCTGATGCTCTCCCTGCTGCTCCAGGCCTTTTACGGCGGGGTGGATCTGGCGGTGGTAGGCCACTTCTCCCCCACTGCCTCGGTGTCCGCCGTGGCCACAGGCAGCCAGGTGATGCAGTCCATCACCTCCATCCTCACAGGGCTGACCATGGGGGTTACCGTGTTGGTGGGTAAAGCCATGGGCTCGGGGGAGCCCCGGCAGGCAGGCCAGGTGGTGTGCAGCCAGATCCGCCTGTTTACCCTGGTGGCCGCCCTGCTCACCGCTGTGATGCTGGTGCTGGCCCCCCAGGCGGCCCGGTGGATGCATGTCCCGGAGGCCGCCATGGGGGAGGCCGTGGCCTATCTCCGCATCTGCTCGGCAGGCATCGTGTTCATCACCGCCTACAACGGCATCAGCGGCATTTTCCGAGGGGTGGGCAATTCCCGCTCTCCCTTTCTCTTTGTGCTCATCGCCTGCCTGGTGAATGTGGTGCTGGATGTGCTCTTTGTGGGGGTGTTCCGGCTCCACGCTGCCGGAGCTGCCCTGGCCACCATCATCGCTCAGGCCATCAGCGTGGCCTTCTCCCTGGCCTACATCCGGCGCAACCCCCTCCCCTTCTCCATCCCCACCCCTTGGCGGCGTGGGGGCCGGGCCGCCGGAGGAATTTTGCGGGTGGGCGCTCCCATTGCCCTCCAGGACTTTCTCACCAACCTGTCCTTCCTCATCATCACCAGCATCATCAATGCTCTGGGCCTCATCGCCTCCGCCGGGGTGGGCATTGCGGAAAAGCTGTTTATCTTCCTGGCCCTGGTGCCCATGTCCTTCATGTCCGCCCTGTCCACCTTTGTGGCCCAGAACATGGGGGCGGACAACCCTCAGCGGGCCAACCGGGCCTTGCTGCTGGCCACCCGCATCTCCCTGTGTGTGGGTGTGGCAATGTTCCTGCTCACCTTCTTCTGGGGCCGGGGACTGGCCTCCATCTTTGACAGCGACCCGGCGGTGTTGGATGCCGCAGCCGGATACCTCCGGGGCAGCTCCTGGGAGTATCTCATGGTGTCAGTGGTGTTCTGCTTCTTAGGCTACTTCAACGGACGGGAGCGCACCGCCTTTGTCATGGCCCAGGGCCTGGCCGCCGCCTTCCTCGTCCGCATTCCCCTGTCCTATGTACTCAGCCGTCTGCCCCACACCTCCATGTTCCTCATCGGCCTGGCGGTGCCCGCCTCCGCTCTGGTCAACCTGACCCTGTGCGTGGGGTACTTTTTGCTGCTGCGCCACCGGGACACAAAAACATTGAAAAAACAACTTGACAACACCCGGCCCGCTTGATATAATACTCGGGCAAAACAAAGTAGGAATGGCACCGCCGTCCTCACCTCCAGCCCAAGGCAAAGAGGTCAACATGGTGAAAAACACGCAATCTCTCTGGATTGTCGTTTTTTGTTGTGGATGTGGGTGCTGTTGCTGCACTCACATTTTTTGTTTTTCAGGAGGTGCTTTGCCATAGCTAACCCAACCCATCAGATCAATGAAGAGATCCGTGACCGTGAAGTCCGCCTGATTGGCGCCGACGGCGATCAGCTGGGCGTGATGTCCGCTGCCCAGGCCCAGCGCCATGCCGACGAGGCCGGTCTGGATCTGGTCAAGATCTCTCCCAATGCCGTCCCCCCTGTGTGCAAGCTCATGGACTATGGCAAGTTCAAGTTCGAGCAGGCCAAGCGGGAGAAGGAGGCCAAGAAGAACCAGCACGTCGTGGAGATCAAGGAAGTGCGTATGTCCCCGGGCATCGACATCGGCGACTTCAACACCAAGCTGCGCAACGCCCAGAAGTTCCTGGCTGACGGCAACCGTGTGAAGGTAACCGTGCGATTCCGTGGCCGTGAGATGGCTCACACCGACATCGGTAAGAACCTTCTTCTGGACTTCGCCCAGCAGTGCGCCGAGCTGGCCAACCTGGACAAGGAGCCCAAGCTGGAGGGTCGGCACATGAGCATTTTCCTGTCCGCCAAGAGCGGCAAGCCCAACAAGTAATTTCCTGCGGGCGTACATCGCCCACCATCTAAAGAGTAAAGGAGATAACCACCATGCCTAAGATCAAGACCCACAGCGGTGCCAAGAAGCGCTTTTCGCTGACCAAGAACGGCCGTGTCAAGCGTGCCCACGCCAAACGCCGTCACCTGCTCAACGGCCACGGCAAGACCACCAAGATCAAGAGAGGCCTCCGCAAGGGCGCCTATGCTGACGTGACCAACGAGGCCACCGTCAAGCGTCTGATTCCCTACAAATAAGTAACACCCGATACACTCATATATAGGAGGCTGAACGACAATGGCAAGAGTTAAGGGCGCAATGATGACCCGTAAAAGAAGAAATAAGATCCTGAAGCTGGCCAAGGGCTACTGGGGTGCCAAGAGCAAGCACTTCAAGATGGCCAACGAGCAGGTGATGAAGTCCCTGCAGTACGCCTACACCGGCCGCAAGCTGAAGAAGCGTGACTTCCGTCAGCTGTGGATCGCCCGCATCAATGCCGCTTGCAAGATGAACGGCATGAACTACTCCACCTTTATGCACGGCCTGAAGCTGGCTGGTGTGGAGATCAACCGCAAGATGCTCTCCGAGCTGGCTGTCAACGACAAGGCTGCTTTCACCCAGCTCACCGAGATGGCTAAGGCTAAGCTGGCCTAATTTAGCTTGATAAACGCCCGATTCCCCAGGAATCGGGCGTTTCACTTCTCTCCTGTCCTTACTAAAATTTAGGGGGTGCATCCATGTCTGCCAATCGACTCATTCAAATTCTATCCCTGCTGCTGGAGCATGACCGCATCACTGCTCCCCAGCTGGCTGAGCTGCTCCAGGTGTCGGTGAGTACCGTGTACCGGGAAATCGACGCTCTGTCGGCAGCCGGAGTGCCGGTGTGTACTGCTCCGGGCAAAAACGGCGGCATCACCCTCATGGACGGATGCGCCCCCGACCCTAACCTGTTCACCCCCGGGGAACAGCAGCAGCTGCTGGCGGCTCTGGATGACGACCCGGACGCCCAGCGGGAGGCCACGCTGGCCAAGCTCTCCGCCCTGTTCCGCCGTCCCGAAGAGGACTGGCTGCGGGTCTATCTCACCCACTGGGGCACCGCCGCCGGAGACACCGAGGACTTCAAGCTGCTGCGGGGGGCCATTTTGCAGCGCCGGGCGGTGCAGTTTACCTATGCCAGCTCCCAGGGCGAGCAGATGCCCTACCTGGTGCAGCCAGTGCGTCTGGTCTTCCAGGGCCAGGGCTGGTATCTCCAGGCCTATTGTCCCTTTCAGGAGTGCTATCGCACCTTCCGGCTCACCCGACTGTTGGACCTGAGCATCACCGACCAGCCGTTCCACCGGCTGATGAATCCCCCCGACCCGGAGTTGTCCGGGGAAATTCCCCCGCTGTTCCGGGTGGAAGTGGAGCTGCGTTTCCCCGCCCACCTGGCCCACCGGGTGTACGACGAGTTCGACCGCCACTGCATCACCCCTCAGCCCGACGGCTCGCTGCTGGTGTCCACCGTATTCCCCGACGGGGGATGGCTGGCCAGCTACCTGCTGTCCTTTGGCGGCGGCGTGGAGGTACTCGCCCCGGCCAGCTTGCAGCGCCAGATGGTGCAGGCCAGTGAAAAGCTGCGGGACGCCTACGCCAAATAAACAAAAAGCCCTGGAAAGCAAAAGCTTTCCAGGACTTTTCACTTTATTGAAGCCTCGTAGAGTTTTCCCGCCATAGGCGGGAGAATCAATCTCAATCCCGTATTTTCCCAGGACATGCGCATGGGAACATACACTTCTCAGCCCACAAGCGTGCCAGTTTACTGGTGCGACGCAGTGGGCTGTATTCCTCTTGGAAATGCTTGCATTTCCAAGAAGATTAAAACAGATCCTTCTTCTTCAGGAAGATGGCCAGCACCACAATGATGGCCGCGCTCATCAGCAGAGGCACCCACCAGAACTGATCCAGGGGCAGGCCGCCGGTGATGTTCATACCGAAGTAGCCGAAAATGATGTTAGGCACCGTCATGAGAATGGTGATGGAGGTCAATACCTTCATGATCACGTTCAGGTTGTTGGAGATCACCGAGGCGAAGGCATCCATCATACCGGAAATAATGGAGGAGTAAATCTGTGCCATCTCAATGGCCTGACGCACCTCAATGAGCACGTCCTCCAGCAGGTCGTGGTCTTCCTCATACAGGGTGACAATGCGGCCCCGGAGGATCTTCTCCAAAGTCACCTCATTGGCCTTCAAAGAGGTGTTGAAGTAGACCAGGGATTTCTCCAGATCCAGCAACTGGATGAGCTCCTTGTTGCGCTGGGACTTGTACAGCTGCCGCTCCATGTAGTTATAGGTCTTGTCGATCTGCTTGAGGTACTGCAGGTAGCGCTTGGCCACCAGCAGCAGAATGTTGAGAATAAACCGGGTGCGCTGCTGAGTGCGCACATCCTTGACCAGCCCGTCCTGGAGGTCCCGCATCACGGAAGTCTCCTTCAAACACACGGTGACAATGTGCTTGTCGGTGACGATGATGCCCATAGGCAGGGTGGAGTACACCACGCCGGTCTCATCCCGTTCCATGGCGGGCGTGTCCACGATGATCAAGGTCTGGCCGTCCTCGCTGTCAATACGGGAGGTCTCCTCCTCGTCCAGGGCGGCCTTCAAAAAGGGAAGCTCCACCCCCAAGGTCACCGAAATGGTCTTCAGCTCGTCCTCACTGGGGTAAATGAGGTTGATCCAGCAGCCGTCCTCTACGGTGTCCAGCTTGGTCATCTTCCCGTCAATGGTCTTGTGAATGCTAATCATGTTTTCGTTCACACCTTTCCCAAGCAGGCAAAGGGTGTCTCTCCCCCGTGCCGCTCCGCTCTGATTTCTCCCTGTTCATACAGGCTGCGGGCGCACGAAGGCAGAAAGGATACCAGGGCATCCCCCTCAACACACACGCCGCATACATTTGTTCCAACTTCGACTTGATGGGTCACCTGCCACGGCGCATGTCACATCCTTTCTTCCATACGGCAAAAATGGCCGGGCCAGTCCATGTTTTGCCCAGCTACACATCATTATATGACAGCCCCCGGTGGTTTGCAAGCCCAAAAATCATACCACCGGGGGCTGTTTTTTGTCAGTTTGCCCCCAACAGCAGGGGTTGATACTGTTTTCCCTCCAGAGCCAGGGCCAGGGTGTCCCCGGTGAGGGAGTAGTCTGCCACCAGAGAGGTGGGCTTTTCGTAGCAGTCGTCCTGTCGGAAGGGGACAAAATACACCCCTTTGCGCTCCAGCATGGTCCCCACATTGGGGGCGGAGGCGGCCAGACCGTCGTTGGTGGCCAGGGCCAGCACCAGGGGGCGGCCGTTGCGCAAATGGGCCTTAGCGGCCATGGTCACCGTCCCGTCAGTGATGCCGTGGGCCAGTTTGGCCAGGGTGTTTCCCGTACAGGGACAGATCACCAGGGCATCCAGCAGCTTTCTCGGCCCAATGGGCTCGGCCTGAGCCACCGAGCCAATGACCCGCCGCCCGCATATCCGCTCCATCTCCCGCATAAAATCGTGGCTATTGCCAAATCGGGTGTCGGTGCTGGCCACCGTCTCGGAGACAATGGGCCAAATCTGTGTATATTTGGCCGCCAGCTGCTCCAGGGTGTCCAGAGCCCGGGCCATGGTGCAAAAGGACCCGCAAAAGGCAAAGCCGATGTTTTTTGCTTCCATTGTTACACTCCCAACTCCTCCATAATGTGATAGACGGTGTCTTTCAGGTACGCGGCCGCCGTGTGGGGGGCCACCTTGCCGGGCAGGCCTCTGGCCCACACCACCGGTACCCCCAGGGTTTGGGCAGCACTGCGGTCCACGCCCCCCGGCTCGGAGGCCAGGTCCATGACCCATGCCCCTTCCCGCAGGGCGGACAGCTCCTCCACCCCCAGAAGGGGGGCAGGCACAGTGTTGATCACCAGATGGGGACAGTGCAGCCACTCCCCCATCCCCCGCAGCGGCTCCGCCTCCAGCCCCAGGCTCTCAGCCAGGGCCCGCTGAGCGGGGTTGCGGGCCAGGATGCACACCTCAGCCCCCAGTGCCTGCAGGCGCAGGGCCAACGCCTGCCCCACCCGTCCAAATCCCAAAATCCAGATGCGGGAATTGTGGATGGTGGTGGGCATCCGCTCCATGGCCAGCTGGATGGCCCCTTCCGCGGTGGGAATGGCGTTGAGCAAGGTCAGCTCTTCCCGGGCATAATAGTCTATGGCCCGGATGTTTCGCCTCTGGGCCTGCTGGATGAGTCCCGCCGTCATAAGCCCGCCGCACAGCAGCTGTCCCGGGGCCATGGCCTCCAGCACCTGCTCCACGGTCACCGTCCCCTCCCACAAAGGGGTGTAGATCTCTCCCACCGGCTTCTCCGCCGGAAGGGGAAGAATGACTCCATGGGCCTGGGACAACCCCTCCAGCCCACCCTGCTGCTCTCCACCCAGCCCAAAGGTATGTACCCTGTGGCCGTCGTCTCGCAGCAGCTTTGCCAGCATCTGCTGGCGCAGATCTCCACCCACAACCCAAATGTGTGCTCGTTCCATTCCCTTCTCCCGCTCCTCTCCGGGGCCACTTGCCCTTGGACACCGCCCTCATCCCAGTGTATTCCACCTCTGGAAGGAGGTGACATCCAGGCCCTGGAAAGCAATCGTTGCAATTCCTGTCAAGACAGCTTATAATATATGGGATATCCTACACCGTTCAAAAGGGGGACTACCCTGTGAAACACGACATCAACTATACCATGCTCACCGATTTCTATGAGCTGACCATGGGCAACGGCTACTTCCAGACGGGTGTGGCCGATCAGATCTGTTATTTTGATATTTTCTTCCGCAACGTCCCCGACGGCGGCGGGTTTGCCATTGCCGCGGGCCTGGAGCAGGTGATTTCCTACATTCGGGATCTGCACTTCGACGAGGAGGACATCGCCTATCTCCAGTCTAAAAACACCTTTTCGTCCGAGTTTTTGGACTATCTGCGCACCTTCCACTTCACCGGGGACATCTGGGCCGTGCCCGAAGGCACCCCCATCTTCCCCCGGGAGCCCATTCTCACCGTGCGGGCTCCTGCCATTGAGGCCCAGTTTGTGGAGACCTACCTGCTGCTGACCCTGAACCACCAGTCCCTCATCGCCACCAAGTCCAACCGCATCGTCCGGGCCGCAGAGGGCCGCCCGGTGGCGGAGTTCGGCTCCCGGCGGGCTCAGGGTGCCGACGGTGCTCTGCTGGGCGCCCGGGCCAGCTACATTGCCGGAGCCTCCGGCACCGCCTGTGCCATGGCCGACCAGATGTTTGACACCCCCGCCACCGGCACCATGGCCCACTCCTGGGTGCAAATGTTCCCCGATGAGTACACCGCCTTCAAAACCTATTGCCAGATCTACCCCCACGCCGCCACCCTGCTGGTGGACACCTACAATGTGCTCAAGTCCGGCGTGCCCAATGCCATCCGGGTGTTCCAGGAGCTGGGCATCACCCAGGGCGGCATCCGCATCGACTCCGGCGACCTGACCTATCTGTCCAAGAAGGCCCGGAAAATGCTGGACGAGGCGGGCCTCACCGACATCAAGATCATCGCCTCCAACTCTCTGGACGAGTATATCATCCGGGACCTGCTGACCCAGGGGGCCGCCATTGACGGCTTCGGGGTGGGCGAGCGGCTCATCACCTCCAAGAGCGAGCCGGTGTTCGGCGGCGTGTACAAGCTGGCCGCCGTAGAGGGCAAGGACGGCACCATCGTGCCCAAAATCAAGATCAGCGAGAATCCCGCCAAGATGACCATTCCCCACTTCAAAAAGGTGTACCGCTTGTACGAAATCGAGACGGGCAAGGCTCTGGCCGACTATATCTGTCTCCACGACGAGAACCCCGACTTCACCCAGCCGTTGGAGCTGTTTGACCCCGAGGCGGTGTGGAAGCGCAAGACCATCTCCAACTACACCGCCCGGCCCCTGCTGGTGCCCATCTTCCAGGATGGCCAGCTGGTGTACCAGTCCCCCACCATCCAGGAAACCCGGGTGTACTGTGCCCGGGAGGTGGACAGCCTGTGGGACGAGGTCAAGCGGTTTGAGAACCCCCACAACTACTATGTAGACCTGTCCCAGAAGCTGTGGGACGTGCGGGCACAGCTTCTCTCTGCCACCAGCCATTGAGATCAGCCATGCGAGGAATTGTATACGCCATGCACAAAGAGGTGGCAGGCGCGCTGCTCCCCTCCAGCCCCGTGCAGACCATCGCCGGGATGGAGTTCTACTCCCCCACCCCTGATACCGTGGTGTGCATCTGTGGGGTGGGCAAGGTCAACGCCGCCATGGGCAGCCAGGCCCTCATCGACCACTTTGGGGTATCCGAGGTATATAACGCCGGGGTAGCCGGGTGCTTCCACGACTTCCCCGTAGGCACCCTGGTGGTGGCCCACCACAGTGTCCAGCATGACATGGACACCTCCGCGGTGGGAGATCCCTTGGGGTTGATTCCCTCCCTGGACATCATCGAGCTGCCCTGCCAGGGAGTGGAGGAGAGCGTGGAGGTCCTCACCCAGGCAGGCTTGGAACCCCGCACCGGGGTGGTGGCCACCGGAGACTGGTTTGGCCGGGACTACACCCGGGCGGCCATGCTGCGGGACCACTTCTCCGCCACCGTGTGCGATATGGAGGCGGGAGCCGTGGCCCAGGTATGCCTGCGCAACGACATTCCCTTCCGCTGCCTGAAAATTGTCTCTGACCACCTGTTCCACCCCGCTCAAGGGGAGGAATACGCCCAAAATGTGCCCCAGGTGGTGGAAAAACTCAACCAGGCCCTGTCAGCCTTACTTTGGAGGTCTTAACATGGATAAAATTGCAAGCTTTCAGGTGGACCACACCACCCTGCGCCCCGGGATGTACCTCTCCCGCCGGGACGGGGACGTGGTAACCTTCGATCTGCGCTTCAAAGTGCCCAACACCGGGGATTTGCTCACCAACGCCGAGATGCACTCGGTGGAGCACATCATCGCCACCCTGCTGCGTAACAGTGAGCAGAAGGATGCGGTGATCTACTTCGGCCCCATGGGCTGTCAGACCGGCTTCTATGTGCTGCTGGACAACAGCCAGCTGACCATGGAAGACTGCATCGCCCTGGTGCAATCCGTCTTTGAGACGGGCGCCAACTACACCGGAGAGATGCCGGGTAAGTCGGCGGTGGAGTGCGGCAACTACATCAATCTGGATGTGGACTTGGCCCGCACCCAGTGCCGCTACTACGCCGATCTCATCAAAGATTGGACCGTGGAACGCTTAGCATACTGACAAAAAATGCCCCCCGGCTATGCCGGGGGGCATTTTTCTTAGCTTCGTTTCTCCAAAATCCGATCCAGCAGGGCGTGGGCCGCCTCCTCCTTGCTCATCAGGGGCAGCTCCACCGTCTCCAGACGGTCAATCAGCGTCAGGACATTGGTGGGGGTGCCAAACCCGGCTCCCTCCTGCTTGAGGTTGTTGGCGGCAATGAGGTCCAGGTTCTTTTTCTCCAACTTCTTGCGGGAGTTTTCCACCATGTTCTGGGTCTCCATGGAGAAGCCGCACAAGAACTGGCCCGGGGCCTTGTGCTGGCCCAGCCAGGCCAAAATGTCCTGGGTGCGTGCCAGCTCCAGAGCCAGATCGTCGCCGCTTTTCTTCATCTTCTCCTCGGCCTGGACCGCCGGGCGGTAGTCGGCCACGGCGGCGGCCTTGATGACAATGTCCTGCTGGTCAAAGCGCCCGGTCACCGCCTCAAACATCTCCTGGGCCGTGACAATGTCCACTCGCTCCACATGCACCGGCGCACTCAGATTGGTGGGGCCGGACACCAGGGTCACCGTAGCTCCCCGGCTGGCGGCGGCCTTGGCGATGGCATAGCCCATCTTTCCCGTGGAGTGGTTGGTGAGGTAGCGCACCGGGTCCAGGGCCTCCTGGGTGGGTCCGGCGGTGACCAGCACCCGCAGCCCTTCCATGTCCTTTTCGTGGCCCACGGCGTGCTCCACGTAGGCCAGAAGCTCCTCGGGCTCGGGCATCTTCCCCTTGCCCACCGCCCCGCAGGCCAGCCGCCCGCTGGCAGGCTGGATGATCTCCCAGCCGTACCGCTGCAAGGTGGCCAGGTTGTCCTGGGTCACCGGGTTTTCAAACATCTTGGTGTTCATGGCGGGGGCAGCCAGCTTGGGGCAGTTGCACGCCAGCACCGTGGTGGTGAGCATGTCGTCGGCCAGCCCGTGGGCCAGCTTGGCCAACACGTTGGCGGTGGCGGGGGCGACCAGCACCACATCCGCCTGATCGGCCAGGGCGATGTGCTCCACCTGGAACTGGTAGTTGCGGTCGAAGGTGTCCACACTCACCCGGTTCCCCGTCAGGGACTCAAAGGTGTGGGGGCCAATGAACTCCGTGGCGTTTTTGGTCATTAAAACTTGCACGTTCGCCCCCTGTTTCACCAGCGCGGAGGCCAAAGATGCGGATTTATAGCAGGCAATCCCACCCGTTACACACAGCAGCACGGTCTTTCCCTTTAACATATCGTTCTCTCCTTTGTCCACGGACGGGTTCTGTCTCCGCCTCTTGTATCGGGACGATTATATCAGACCACCCGCCTATTTTCCATAATCACATTGCATTTTTTCCTGCCCTCCCGTATAATGTCCTACGTTGGCCAGGACAGCGGGCCGCTGTACTCCCCACGGAGACGGCAGGCCCATCCCTGAACCCGGTCAGCCCATTTTATTTTGCGCTGTATCCCCGTCTGATAGGGAACGGCAGCAGGAGGTCAAACAACATGAAAAACCATTCCAAACGCACCAAACAGATCCAGGACATGGCCTTTTTGTCCATGTTCACCGCCGTCATCTTTCTTCTGGCCTTTACCCCTCTGGGGCTGATTGACCTACCCGTGATCAAGGCCACCATCCTCCATGTCCCGGTGATTCTGGGCTCCATTTTGTTAGGGCCCAAGAAGGGTGCTTTTCTGGGGGCCATGTTCGGCCTGTCCAGCCTGATCAAAAACACCATGATGCCCAGCCTGTCCGCCTTCGTCTTTACCCCTCTCATCCCCGTGCCCGGCTCTGATACAGGTAGTCCCTGGGCTCTGTTTGTCTGCTTTGTCCCCCGCATTCTGGTGGGTGTCACTCCCTGGCTGGTGTACGCCCTGTTCCGCCGCCTGTCCCGTACCTCCGGCGTACAGGTTATTTCCCTGGTGCTGGCTGCTGTGGTGGGGGCTCTGACCAACACCGCTCTGGTCATGGGCTCCATCGGCGTGCTCTTTGCCGACGCCTACGCCGCCGCTCAGGGCATCTCGGTGGATGCCCTCATGGGCTTCATTCTCAGCATCGTGGCGGCCAACGGCATTCCCGAGGCCATTGTGGCCGCTGTGGTCACCCCCGCCGTGTGTGTGCCCCTCATCCACGCTTTGAAGTTGGATGTGCGCCCTTGCGCCAAACAGCAGGCGGTGTAATCCATGCTGCTCACCGTTGATATCGGCAACACCACCGTGGCCCTGGCCGGATTTGTGGGCCAGGAGCTGACCGTTCTCCGCCGGGTACCCAGCGACACCTCCCTGGAGGTGTCCCAGTGGGTGGAGGTTCTGGGCGAATGTCTGGCGGACTGCCCCCCCATCCAAGGGGTGGCCCTGTCCTCGGTAGTTCCCACCCTCACCCCTCGGGTGTCCCAGGCGCTGGCCCAACTCACCCACGTCCCGGTGCTTCTGGTGGATGCCAACACCCCCACCGGCCTCTCTTTGGACCGGTATGAGGGCCCCACCCTGGGGATAGACCGGGTGGTGGACTGTGTGGCCGCCCTCAGCCTGTGCCCTGCACCTGTGGCGGTGTTTGACATGGGCACCGCCACCACTCTGTCGGTGGTGGGGAACGATGGGGACTTTCTGGGTGGTATGATCCTCCCCGGCCTGTCCCTGTCCCTGGAGGCTCTCAGCGCCAAGGCTGCCCAGCTGCCCCCCATCACCCTCTCCCCTCCCGAAGGGGTCATCGGCCGCAATACCGAAGCCTGTATGCGCTACGGTGCCCTGTACGGGGCCGCAGGTGCCATGGAGGGCATTGTGGCCCGGCTGGAAGACGAGCTGGGCCCCCTCACCGTGGTGCTCACCGGGGGCAACAGTACCCATGTCCGCCCCCTTCTCCGCATCCCGGTGGTGTGGGAACCCCATCTCACCTTCCGGGGGTTGCGGGAAGTGTGGCTGCACCAGCACCAGACAACGAAATAACCCAAAAAGGCCTGTTGCAAAATTGTGATTTTGCAACAGGCCTTTTCTTTTTCTCAATCCCTCCGTCACGGCTTGCGCCGCGCCACCTCCCTTTACACAAGGGAGGCTTTGGATTTGGCGCCCCCCATAGGCCCCCTTGTGCAAAGGGGGCTGTCACCGTAGGTGACTGGGGGATTGTTTATTCAAGTTTATCCTGCCCGCTTGTCCTTTTGCAGGGAAATCCGGTCGGCAATCATGGCAATGAACTCGCTGTTGGTGGGCTTGCCCTTGGTGTTGGACACGGTATAGCCGAAGTACCACTGCAGCACCTCCAGGTCACCCCGATCCCAGGCCACCTCAATGGCGTGGCGGATGGCCCGTTCCACCCGGCTGGCGGTGGTACCAAACCGCTTGGCCACCTCGGGGTAGAGCACCTTGGTCACGGCGTTGATCATCCCCATGTCCTCCACCGCCATGGCAATGGCCACCCGGAGATACTGATACCCCTTGATGTGGGCAGGCACCCCGATCTCATGGATGATGGAGGTGATCTTCCGCTCCAGGTCCCACTCCTCTTCCTCCTGCTGGGACTGCCGCTCCTGGGCCTGGTCGCACAGCTGGGCCATGCGCTCCACCACCGCCGACAGGCGGCAGGGCTTGAGCATACAGTAGTCCGCTCCCCGGTCCTTCACCTGCTGGGCCAGAGCCGAATGAGAGAAGGCGGAGAGCACCACCACCCGGGGTCGGTTTTGCCCCAGCTGCTCCAGAACTTCCAGCCCATCCATTCCCGTGAGCATCAGGTCCATGATCACGCCCTGGGGCTGGTGCTGTGCCACCAGCTCCAGCAGCTGCTCCCCGTCCCCGGTCTGGGCTACAATCTCCATATCATCCCGGCCCTGGATGGCGTCCGCCAGCATGGTGCGGTACTCCTCCGAGGCATCGGCAATGATGATCTTCTTCACTTCGCTCATCCTATGACAATCCTTTCTCAAGTGGAATCGTTCTGGTTTTACCATCTTTTTCCTGTACCTCTAAAATACCACAGGAAGCTCGATCTGGCAAGCCATAGTTTCCACATTCGTTCGACACAGATGTCAAATTTTGTAATCGTCAAGCGGATGATTTTTTATCATTATGATTGAAATGCTGTTATTTGTTCTTGTTGTTGTAATAAAAGAGCATAGATCGGTACAACATAACCCCCACCATCAGGGGGAAGACAATGGCCAACACCACCCCGTCCAGGGTGGCCAAGAAGGACAGGCCACCGTTGCAGGCCACCACCCACACCGATGCCAGCACCACCGCCAGGGGAATCCAGGCAAAGTGCAGCAGCTTCATGACACGCTTTCTTCCATCTGGCAGGTCCGGCTCCAAGAGTTCTGGGTACTTGGCGGTGCAGCGCAGCGTGGCAATGGGCACCCGACCCATGGAGGTGTATAGCCGCTCTGCCGTGTACTCAATCCCCTCCAGGGTAAACTCCGGGTACATTCCCTCTTTGGTGATGGTGAGATCCACCTCATTCTCCCGGGCAAATTCCAACAGCGCCTGGGTAAACTCCCGGGGGTTGGTCACGGACCCATCTGGGATAAAGGTGAAGGTAGCCTGCTGGAGAAACTTGCACATCTTTTTGTAGTCCTGTTTCCATTGGGTAAACAGGTGCTTCCGGTTTTCCTTCTGGTCCATCTCCCGCAAAATGGCGTCCACCTCTGCACCCGCTCCCAATTTCCCCAGGCTCCGACAAAAGCGGATGGCGGTCTGTGCGTCCTGGATGTTCCGTTGCAGCTGGGCTTCCTGGGCGGCCACCGCCTGCTCCAGGGTTGCCGTTCCCTGCAGCACGTCCCGGATGTCCTCCAAGGGCATATCCACCATGCGCAGGGCCCGGATGAGTTTCAGCCGCTCTATGTCCTGGGGGGAGTAATCCCGATAGTCGTTGTCCTGGTTGCGGGCCGGGTGCAGCATCCCTTTCTGCTCGTAAAACCGAATGTTGCGCCGGGAAATCCCCGTCTGATATTCCGCTTCTTTGATGTTCATATCGCTGGTCTCCTTTCCTGTTGTGGGGTGAGCATACACCTTCCAGTTGATGAAAGGTCAAGCCCATTTTCCAAATGTTCAGCAGGAATTACTGACCTTTGAAGTTGAAGGGCACCGGAGCCTTGCGCACGCCCTTGTCCGTGACAAACAGGCCAATCCCCACCACCAAGGGGATCCCCACCACCTGTGCGATCCCTTCCAGGGTGGTCAGGCCCTCCCAGCCCTGGTCCAGTGCCAGCATCAGTGCTAAAACCACCATAATAACCCCAATCCAGCTGTACCGGACCGCTCTGAGCACCCTGCCCTTGGTCTGCTCCAGAGGGGGGAGCAGCTGCTGGGGGTGCATGGCCGTGACAATGATGGTGGCCACAGGAACTAAGCTCCCTCTATGGGACCGATACAGCCGCTGGGCGGTATATTCCACGCCGTCGAGGGTAAATTCTGGGTTCATGCTCTCTCGAAGCATCTCCAATTTCAGACCATTGTCCTGGGCGTACTGGCGCAACGCTGCGGTAAACTCCTGGGGTGTGCGCACCGGCTCGTCGGGAATGAGGGTGAACTTCACCATGTCCTGGGCCTTGCGCATCTGCTTATAGTCCTCCACCCACTGGGAGAAGAGATGAGTGATGTTCTCCGGCCGCTCCATCTGTCTGAGAAGGTCGTCCATATCCGCCCCTACCTGCACCTGGGAAAGGGTACGGCAAAACCGGATGGCAGTCTGTACCTCCTGAGCCTTGTCCCGCAGCTGCTTTTCCTGGGCCTTGGCGGCCTCCTCCAGGGAGGTCTCCCCGCTGAGCACCTTCTGAATATCCTCCAGGGACATGTCCACCATGCGCAGGGCCCGGATGAGTTTCAGCCGCTCTATGTCCTGGGGGGAGTAGTCCCGATAGTCGTTGTCCTGATTGCGGGCCGGGTGCAGCATCCCTTTCTGCTCGTAAAACCGAATGTTGCGCCGGGAAATTCCCGTCTGGCTTTCCGCTTCTTTGATGTTCATGCGTCCCGCCTCCTTTCTGATCTATGCCCAGAATACACCTTCCACCTGGTGGAAGGTCAAGGTTTTTTCGAAAAAAGTTTTCCTTTCACCCAGCGAAAACAGCCAAGAGGCAGGAAATATCACCTCTTGGCTGCTCCATCAGTTCTCTGCGGTTTCCTCGGCCTGTCTGCGCTTGTAGTCCTCCACCAGAGCGGAACGGAAGATGAACGCCCCCACAATCAGGGGCAACATGACCACTGCGGCCAAACTGCCGTTTGCCAGTACCACCGCCACCGCCGTGGCCACCATACCCAACAACACCCAGCCCAGCCGATAGCGGCGGAAGGCGCTCACCTGTCTTCTCCCCCTGGGGGTGCGCTGCCGGGTCTGCATCTCTTCATCCTGTTGCATGGTAAAACATTCCTCCTGTCTGGTTATAAAGGGATCCGCTCATTGCGATACACCGTAATGAGCTGGTTGTCGTGGGAAAAAATATACACAAATCCGTCATAGAGCAGCACAATTCCAGATTCATGGCGTTGCTCTATCTCCCGCACCACATGGGCTGCAGATGGTTTCATCTGTCGGGCGCTCTTTCCATAGCAATAGGCGTCCATGGTCAAGCCCCAAGGGTCTTGGGTTCCTCGCCCTGGCACCCGCTCTTCCATGCGCTGTCTGGCGTGGGCAGTCATCCCCACGGGGTAAGTCCTGGGGTCGAGAAAGCCCTCCGCACTGTACCGGGAAGCGGCAAAGTCCGCCACATTGTATAGGCGGTTGTACCGCCCGTGTGCATCCCTGCCATGGATGGTATATCCCTGGTGGTCGTAGCCGCTGCGGTCATAGCCGCGGGTATCGTACCCTCCCCGGTTGTAGCCATCCCGGTCATAGCCCCGGCGGTTATACCCCTGTCGGTCATAGCCAGCCCGGTCGTATCCACGACGGTTGTACCCTTGTCGGTCGTAGCCCTCCCGATCAAAGCCCCGGCGGTTGTAGCCATCTTCATCATACCGTCTCTTCCACCAGGTTTTCTTCTTGGGACGATGGTCTGCACCCACCTGGCGCACCGCCCAGATCAGGATGCCCACAGCCAATACCAAGATCAGCCCAATCACACCCAAAATCAGTTGCCAATCCTCCATGCCCCCACCTGCTTCGCCCCGTTTTCCCCCATTCTACCATGGCAGGGCGAAAAAAGACAGAGGCAGTTGATGCGAAAACCCCTGCCGTCCCGGACGTTGACGCCGGGACGGCAGGGGCAGAGAGGTTATATGGAAGTTTTAGTTACTGGGCTGCCTGTTCCACGCCTCCCCCGAAACGGGAGGACTTGGACATAATCAGGGTAATGACGAAGGCAGACACCAGGGAGATGAGCACGCCGATGATGCAGTTGACCATGCACTGGGGCAGCACGCAGATGAAGCCGATGATGCCGGCAGCACCCGGAGAGATGTTGACCACGTTGGTCAGGGTAACGTAGGCACAGCCCAGAGCAGAGCCCAGCATGGCGCTGTAGAAGGGATAGCGCAGCTTCAGGTTGACGGCAAACATGGCGGGCTCGGTGATGCCCAGCAGAGCGGAGACACCGGCGGTACCGGCCATGCTCTTGAGCTTCTTATCCCGGGAGCGCAGCATCACGCACAGAGCCGCGCCGCCCTGAGCCACGTTGTTGCAGCAGGCAATGCCCATCAGGAAGGAGCCGCCGGCGGCAATGAGCTGGATCTCAATGGGCAGCAGGCTGTGGTGCATACCGGTGAGGGTGAGGGGGGCGTACAGCAGACCGAAGATCATGCCGCCCACCACGCCCAGGGTGTCGTGGAGCCACAGCAGGCCGCTGGTGAGCAGGTCGCCAGCCGTGCGCATGATGCCGCCCACCAGGGTGAAGGTGAGAAATCCGGTGATCAGGATGGACAGCATGGGGGTCAGCAGGTTGTCCAGGGCCTCGGGAATGACCTTGTGCAGCCGCTTCTCAATCCAGGCCAGGATGAAGGAGGCGGCCAGCACGGGCAGAACGGTGCCCTGATAGCCCACCTTCTCGATGGCCAGGCCAAAGATGTTCCAGTAGGGGATCGTGCCCTCGGTGACGGCGGTACCATAGCTGTAAGCATTGAGCAGGTCACCGGAGACCATGATCATGCCCATGACAGCGCCCAGATAGGGGTTACCGCCAAACATTTTGGTGGCAGAAAAGCCGATCAAAATGGGCAGGAAGGCATAGGCCGCACTGGCAAAGGTGTTGATCATGGCGGCCACGTCGGCCAGGTTGGGGTAGGCCTGGACCAGGGACTGGTCGGGGAAGAACAGGCCGGTGGCAGTCATGACGTTGTTCAGGCCCATGAGCAAACCGCTGGCCACCAGGGCGGGAATCAGGGGGACAAACACGTCAGACAAGGCCTTAATCAGCCGTTGAATGGGGTTCATTTTCTGGTCAGCGTCCTTCTTGACCTCGCTTTTGGAGGACTCGGACAGATGCGCCTCCTGGATGAAGCGCTTATACACCTCGTCTACGGTACCGCTGCCGATGATGATTTGGAACTGTCCGCCGCTGGCAAACTGGCCTTTCACCAGATCCAGCTTGAGGATCTCTTCCACATTTGCCTTGCTCTCGTCTTTTAGCACCAGACGCAGACGGGTGGCGCAGTGGGCTGCGCTGACAATGTTCTCTTTGCCGCCTACCAATTCCAGCAGCTGCTGCGCTGTGGACAGGTAGCTCTCTTCCTTGGTCATAGGGATTCCTCACTTTCTTGCATTTGATACATCGCCGCCTCGTAAGGGCGGAGGGATACATGGTTCAAATCCCGGATTTCCGGCTGGGCGTAGTTGGACAGGATGGTCTTACCCTGTCCGGGGTAGGAGAAGGAAGCGGTGGTCTCATGGAAGTTGCACAGGATGAGCCAAGTCTCTCCCTGCCAACGGCGCAGATAGGCGTACACATCCGGGTCCTGGGGGCAGAGCAGCTCATAGCTGCCCCGGGTGAGGATGGGATACTGTTTGCGCAGAGCCACCAGCTGTTGATAGTAATAGAAGATAGAGTCGGGGTCGTAAAGCGCCTGTTGGGCGTTGATGTAGGTGTAATTGGGGTTCACGGGAAGCCAGGGAGTGCCGGTGGTAAACCCGGCCTGGGGCTCCTGGGACCACTGCATGGGGGTGCGGGCATTGTCCCGGGCCTTGGCTCGCAGAGAGATGAGAATATCCTCCTCCGAGAAACCGGCTGCCCGCCGCTCCCGGCAGATGTTGCGGCTTTCGATGTCGGTGAAATCATCGGGAGAGGCAAAGGGCATGTTGGTCATACCCAGCTCTTCGCCCTGGTAGATGTAAGGGGTGCCCTTCATGCCGTGGAGCACGGTGGCCAGCATTTTGGCCGATTCCACCCGGTATTCCCCGTCGTTACCCCAGCGGGATACGATACGGGGCAGGTCGTGGTTGCTCCAGAACAAGCTGTTCCAGCCGTGGCCATCCAATTCCTTCTGCCACTTGGTGAACACCGCCTTCAAATCGGGCAGCTCCAGGGGTTTCAGGTCCCAGCGGTGTTTGCCGGGCTGCTTATCCAGCTGGATCTGCTCAAATTGGAAGATCATGCTCAGCTCGTGGCGGTCCGGGTCGGAGTAGAGCCGTCCGATTTCCGGGGTTGCACCCCAGCACTCGCCCACCGTCAGCAGGTCATGGTTGCCGAAGGTCTCCCGGTTCATCTCCTGGAGATACTCGTGGAGCTTGGGGCCGTTTTCCCGGATGCCTCGGTCGGGGTCCTTGCCAATGAGGTCAATGACGTCCATGCGGAACCCGCCAACGCCCAGATCAATCCAGAAGTTCATCATCTTCCAGATTTCCCGGCGCAACACCGGGTTTTCCCAGTTGAGATCCGGCTGTTTTTTCCCGAAGAAGTGCAGGTAATACTCTCCGGTCTCCGGGGTGTACTCCCAGGCGCTGCCCCCGAAGTTGGACTGCATATCGTCGGGCGGCCCGCCGTTTTTCCCCGGCCGCCAGATGTAGAAGTCCCGGTAAGGGTTGGTTTTGCTGCTGCGGGCCTGCTGGAACCACGCATGCTCGTCGGAGGTGTGGTTGACCACCAAGTCCATGATCACCCGCATGCCCCGCTGCTTACACTCAGCCAGCAACAGCTTCATGTCCTCCATAGTGCCGTATTCAGGCTGAATATCGTAATAATCCGAAATGTCGTACCCGTTATCAGCATTGGGAGAGCAGTACACCGGACACAGCCAGAGTACGTCCACACCCAGCTGTTCCAAATACCACAATTTTGACCGAATGCCGTTGAGGTCGCCCACACCGTCCCCATTGCTGTCACAGAAGCTACGGGGGTAAATCTGATAGACGACGCTGTTTTTCCACCAGTTCTGTTCCAAATTCATCCCGCTCTCTTGTTGAATTTTTGTGAATATAGTATAATATAAGGGACCTGGCAATACTTTCACAATATTGCCCATAAATAACACAATATTACGATTATAAGAGGGAGACACACGGCCATGAATCTCCGGGAAAACCGCACCCACGGCACCAGCTTTTATCCGCTGCACGTCTATTCCCACCACGATAAGGACGGGTTTTACAGCGTAGCCCCCCATTGGCACGAGGAATTGGAATGGATTTATGCCCAAACCGGCGTGTTAGACTTACGGATACAGGGAAAAAGCTACACCTTGCGGGAGGGGGAATTCTGCTTTATCAACGCCGAAGAACTCCATGAGATCCGCTCGGAAGGTGCATCCCTGCACCACGCCATTGTCTTTCGCGGAGATTTTCTGGACTTTGAACGCTACGACACCTGTGAGCACCAGTTCATCCGCCCCATCACCAACCGCATGTTGGCCTTTCCCACTCTGTCCAAGGACTTGTCCCCAGACACCCGGGAGAACATTGCCGCCTGCCTGCGGGAGCTCATCGCCTGCTACCATGACAAGCCCCAGTGCTACACTCTGCACATCAAAATTCAGATCCTGCAGGTGTTGGAACTGCTGTATCAGGCCCAGGCCTTCACCGATGTGGCCCATTCCAGCCGACAGGCGGAGACCTGGACCAAACTCAAGCGGGTCATCAGCTACATGCAGGACAACTATGCCCAGCCTTTGACCTTGCAGGAGTTGGCCCAGCAGGCCTATCTCAGCCCCCCGTACTTCTGCCATTTTTTCCACAAGGCCACGGGGATGTCCCCCATTGCCTTTTTGAACTGTTATCGCATCCAGCGAGCGGCCCAGATGTTGGCGGAGCAGGACACCTCCATTGCCCAAATCGCCATGGAGGTAGGCTTTGACAACCAGAGCTACTTCATCCGGAAATTCCGGGAGTATAAGCGGGTGTCTCCCCGGGAATACCGCCGCCAAGTGCGGCAGGCGTGAGGGGCTTACCCCTCCACCTTTTCAAACACCGTCACCTGACTGACAAAATCCTGGCGCACGGGATGGTCGCTGAGTCCGGCGTACATCAGCTCGTCGCCGCCAAACAACGCCCCGTCCTCCTGCCGCCGATACACCGCATCCGGGTCCAGGCCCTGCAGCTTCACCGCCGTGGTGCGCCGCACCGGATCGGCCAGTATGCGGTACTGGCAGCACACCACCGTCTTCCCGTCCCGGGAGACAAAGTTCCACCCCCCGTCGTTACCGCTCTGGGGATTGAGCAGGCGGTAAAAGGCGCCATGCTGCACAGTCTCCCGCAACGCCTTGTAGGTGCGGATCTGCGCCTTCACCTCCTCCTGTTCCTCCGGGGTCAGGGTGCGGATATCCATCTCATAGCCCAGATTGCCCGACATGGCCGCTGCAAAGCGGGTGGCCAGGGTGGTACACCGTCCGGTCTGGTGGTTGGGTATGGCTGAGACATGCGCCCCCATGGTCACGGGGGGAAAGAGCAGGCTGGTGCCGTACTGAATCTGGGTGCGGCACACAGCGTCGGTGTTGTCGCTGGTCCAGGTCTGGGGCATATAGTACAACATTCCGGCATCAAATCGGCCGCCGCCGCTGGAGCAGCCCTCAAACAGCACCTGGGGAAACCGCTGATTGAGCCGCTCCAGCACAGAGTACAGGCCCAGCATGTACCGGTGGGACAGCTCCCGCTGCTGCCCGGCGGGCAGCCAGGCCGAGCCCAGATCGGTGATGTGGCGGTTCATATCCCACTTCACATAGATGGCCCCCGTCTCCTCCAGCACCTTGGCCACCGCTTCCACCAGGTAGTCACACACCGCCGGGTTGGACAGGTCCAGCACCAGCTGGGTGCGGCTGAGGATGGGGTCATAGGCGGGGCTGCGAATAATCCAGTCCGGGTGACTGCGGTACAGATCGCTGTCATAGCTGACCATCTCCGGCTCAAACCAGATACCAAAGTCCACCCCGGCCTCCCGGACCGCCTGGGCCAAGGCGCCCAGTCCCTGGGGGAACTTGTGCTCGTCCGACACCCAGTCGCCCAGGGCCCGGCGGTCGTCCACCCGGTTTTTAAACCATCCATCGTCCAACACAAACAGCTCAATGCCCAGCTGGGCCGCCTGCCTGGCCAGAGAGCAGCACTTTTCCTGGTCAATGGAGAAGGCAAACGCCTCCCAGCTGTTGAGCAAAATGGGGCGCAGACGGTCCCGCCAGTACCCCCGGCACAGCCGCTGGCTATACAGGCCGTGAAACACCTGGGACATACCGTTGAGCCCTCGGTTGGAGTAAACCATCACACACTCCGGACTGACAAATCGCTCTCCAGGCCCCAGATTCCAGCCAAAGGTCATGGGATTCATGCCCATTTGCACCCGAACCCCACCGTACTGACCCGCCTGAACCACAGCCTGGAAGTCGCCGCTGTACACATAGTTGATGCCCCACACCTGACCCTGTTCCTCGTTGGCATCCGGTTGGGTGAGTATCACACAGGGGGTCTGTTGGGGGCTGCTGGCTCCCCGGCTGCTGTCCAGCACCACGCTGTCTGCAGTGACAGGCCGCCGATGGATGACCTTCTCCTGCAAATGGGAGCCGGACATGGTGATCAAATCGTAGCAGTTCCCCGGGACATCCAGGCTCATGGCCATCAGCCGCTCCAGCCAAAGGGAATCGGCCTCGCCGTTTACCACCTCCACATGGCGGCAAATGGCATCATAGTCCCGAAAAATGGTGTAGTAGAGCAAAATCTGTGCCCCAGTGGGCCCATCTGCCAAGCGCACCACCAGCGTCTCGGCCTCCTGGTCCTGCTCCACATAGGTGGCGGGCAGGCCGGGCAGGGCAGGCTTGCCGGGTAAGATCTCATACCCCTGGTAGGTGAATCGGGTCACCCGCCGCCCGTCCACGGTCTGGAACACGTAGGCCGGAGAGCGAAAGTCCCCCTGGTTCATGCCGGGGTACTCCTGGGGCAGGGTGTCCAGGGAAAACCGCTTGTCCTGGGGGTCCGGGTTGGAGCAGAACCCACGGTCATAGTACCAAGGGCGTGCGCTGCCTCCCCAGCGGCGGATGTGCCGTCCGAAATAGCGACACTCCAGATATTCCTCCTTCACCACCCCAAAGCAGTAGGTGATTCGGCCGTTATCCAGGTAAAACGCCTGTTCTTGTGCATCAAATCGAATCATATCCGCTCCTCCCTTCTTGCCTTCATTATATCGACATTTTTACCACAGTAAATGGTAAAGCCGACGCAAAAATGGTAAATTATTGTCCTATCCACCGTGTGAAACTGGCTCTTTGCTCTTGGTTTCACACCGTTCGTGCTCAATTTTTTACCAACTGTCGTCCTGTTTTTCGGTGCCATTGCATGAATTTTCCTTTCTTCTCTCAAGAAAGGATGTTCATCTGGATTTTTGCATGGTAAAATGTTGGCATACCATTCCACTCTTTGCCGCAAGGAGGCCTGCCCATGTATCCGCTGCCCCACCGCTCTGTCGGTTTTCGCTTTGCCTCAGACCATTCCCTGCTCACCCTGAAGGGGGCCGGGCTGCAGCGCGTTGACAGCCACAGCTATTCCTGGGACAATCACACCCGCCGGGATGCCCACTGTCTCATCCAGTTCTGCCTGGACGGGGAAGGTGCGCTCCTGGTGGATGACATTCTGTTTCCCATCCGCCCTGGTCAGGCCCTTGTCATTGACATCCCTGGCCGCAGCCGCTATTTTCTCCCCCAGCACTCCACCTGCTGGGAATTTATGTACTTTGAGTTCAGCAAGGAGTGTTTGCCTCTGCTGCGCAAGCTCTACGGCCACTCCGGTCCGGTGGTGGAGGTGGGGCTGGGCACCCCGCTGGCCCAGCAAATGGAAGATCTCTTTCAAAAGGCGCTGCAAGACCACATTTCCACCTTGTATGAAAATTCTCGTCTGGCCTATGGGCTCTGGATGGATCTGATGAGCTGTGTCCTCTCCGCCTCCCAGGAAAAGCGATCCCGGGCAGACGTGGCCAAAGCCTACATAGACCAAAATTATACCTGTGAAACCCTGAATCTGGACCTCATTGCCGAGCATGCGGGGCTGTCCAAATACTACCTGTGCAAGGAATTTCAGCGGAAATTTGGCATCACACCGGGAAAATACCTCCGGGAGGTGCGCATCGCCAAGGCGTGCAGCCTGCTGATGACCAACACGGAGTACTCCATGGAGGAGATCGCCCACCGGGTGGGGTACAGCAACAACAACTACTTTGGAAAGGTGTTTCGGGCAGAAAAAGGGGTGCCTCCCCACCAATTCAAGCAACGGTCCACCCGGTATGACCTGGTGCGCACCGTATACGAAACTCCAAAATCTTCCCCAGATTCCTGATCCCTCCTGGGGGATGAAAACGGACGCTCATCCATGCATGGATGAGCGTCCGTTTTGCTCTCTCAGAAAACCATATATCATTTTTCCTCACCGACGTGTTGGTTTTCCGGTGGCATGTACTCCAAAATATCCCCCGGTTGACAGTGCAGCGTCTCACAAATGGCCTCCAAGGTGGAAAAACGGATGGCGCTGACCTTCCCCGTCTTGATTTTCGACAGGTTTACATTGGCGATGCCAACCTGTTCCGCCAGAGCATTGAGCGACATTTTCCGGTCTGCCATCACCCGGTCCAATCGTAATACAATGGGCATAAGCTTCTCCTCATTCCACGTCACAGTGTCTCATCGGACAGCTGCTGCAAGGTTTCCCCGTAGATAAAAATGCGCCGGAACAGACGAATCAAAAAGAACCAAACCACAAACTGAACATCAAATCCAGTCCATAGGGAGTGGGATTCCACCACACCCGCCGGAACTGTGGTGGTGGTATTGATCAGATGATCGAACGCCAGGCCAAACGCCCCTTGGGCGATCAATCCCACCACCCCAAAAATCAGGACCACATAGGACAATTTGTTCAGACCATCGCTGACTTCTCGATGAAAGGGTCTCCCCTGGGTCATAGGCTCCAAAATGCCCTGAATGATTCGGATGCTGTAGCCACACTCCACACCAACTAGAATGCTGCACATCAAAAAGGCCCACAAAACGCCGGTCAACTGTGCCCCGGTATACTCCTTGCCCACCTTTATGGTATATTGTCCAAAGGTCATGGCAGAGCCCTGGAATACCGCTGCACGGTCCATAAACAGCAGCCCCCAAGCCGAAAAAAACACAAAGACAGCGCTCACAGCCACAACGACCCAAAACAGAATCCCAAGGATCTTGTACACCAGCTTGGTGGATTTCATAATCTTCTCCATATAGCTCCCTCCTTAATTTGTGGGTTTCTCTACTTGCATTATATGAGAGCTATATATCTTTGTCAATATATTTTTAACGATAAACATTAAATTTTATATGTATTATATAAGAAGGGCGAGGACACCCAATTCGTGTCCTCGCCCTGGTCTTATCCTGCCGCCTGGAGCATGTCTCCAATATAGATGCCATAGCCAGAGGTGGGGTCATCCACCATGACATGGGTGACTGCCCCGATGATCTTGCCGTTTTGCAAAATGGGGGAGCCGCTCATGCCCTGGACGATGCCTCCGGTTTTCTCCAGCAGCCGGGGGTCAGTGACGTGGATGAGATAGTCCCGGCCCCCCTCCTGGCTGTCGGGGTAGACTTTGACGATCTCGATCTCATACTCCTCCACCTGGTTGCCGGAGATGTTGCTGAGGATGGTGGCCTTGCCTGCCTTCACCTCATCCCGGCCTGCCACCTCCACCGCCTGTCCGGTGAACCAATCGGTGTCGGTCATGGTGCCGTAAATGCCGCAGGAGGAGTTACCCTCCAGCTCACCCAGGGTGACCTCCGACTCAAACACGCCCCGCAGCTGGCCCGGGGTGCCGCACTGTCCCTTGTCCACCCCAGACACCGTGGCGGGCAGAATGCTGCCGCTCTCCAGAGGCATCAGCAGAGCCGTGTCCACGTCGTTGATGCCGTGGCCCAGGGCTCCAAAGGCCCCCGTCTGGGGACAGTAGAAGGTGACGGTACCAATGCCCGCCATGGAGTCCCGAATCCAGGCCCCCAGCTTATACTCCCCATCGGCGGAGCACAGCACCGCCTGGGCGGTCAGCTGCACCTGCTGGTCGTCCCGGATGGCCCGGATGCTCATGGTCTCCCCCTCCAGCTCCTGCAACAGGGCGGACACCTCCTCAATGGTATCCACCTCGGTGGAGTTGATATGGGTGATGATGTCCCCCTCCCGCAGACCGCAGTCTTTGGCCGGGTTCACCGCTCCATCCTGGGTGGTGATTTCCGAGGTCCCCACCACCACAACGCCATCGGAGAAGAGCTTGATACCCACGGCACGGCCCACCGGGACCACCGTCAGGGTGTCGGCCTTGGCTCTGGCCATCATGGGCCACAGGGCCAGAACCAACACCAGCACCAATGCCATCACGCGCATGGCCATTGCGGTGATGGTCCCCCATGGTTTTGTCTCTTCGTTCAATGATCCTCACCGCCTCTTGCAAAAAGTTTGGGCCTTCGCCCATCTTCTAATGTGCCTGACGCGGTGGGTTTTCTTGCGTGGGAAAGTGAGGGCCTTTTGGAAACGCCCGGCCAGAGGACTTCATTCACCCGGTTTCAACCATTTTTTCATTCATAGTTTGCCCCATGTCGGGCATAACTTATAGCAAGAAACGAGGTGGCGTTGTGAAATATTTTCCAAAAAAGGTGACCATCACCCTGGTGGCAGCACTGGGACTGGGAGTGCTGCTCCACTTTCTCTTCCACTGGCTGCCCAGCCCCATCACCGCCCTGGTCTCCCCGGTGCGGGAAAGTCTGTTTGAGCATTTGAAAATTCTCCTCATCCCTCTGCTGCTCTCGGGGCTGTACCTCACCCACGGCCGGGGTTTGGACGGTCTGGCTCCCTGGCTGTTGACGCTGCCTATCATCGGCGGTGCCATGCTTTTGATCGGCTACGTGTACCACATTCCTCTTCAGGGCGACTGGGTGGGCTTTGACCTCATCTTGTATGGCATACTCATGGTGGCGGGGTTTGTGCTGGCCCAGTGGTTGGCTCCTGCCACCCAGCGCCCGGGCATTCCCACCCTCTGCCTGGTCATCGCTCTGGTGATGGCCTGGCTCATCATCTGGTTTACCTTCTTCCCCCCGGATATGGCCCTGTTTGTGGATTTGAGCCAGAGTAAGCCCACCTTCTATATTCTTCCCCAATAAATAAGCACCGGGGTCCCGGTGCTTATTTTTTATCTTAAGCCATTGAGGTATTCCTCCACATCGAAGGGGTCCAGGCCGCTGTCCTTACGGAGATACAGCGGATGGTGGGGATGACCCTTCTTGGAGCGCTTCCCGGCGGTGTACCAGGCCGCCCCATGGGCCTGGCCAATTTCGATCATATCCCGAACACAGGCGGGCAGATAGTCCCGTTTTTCGATGATGGTGCCCCAGGCCGCCCAGATGGCGGGCTGGGTATCGGTGTACAGGGAGAGCACATAGTCAAAGGCCTTCATGTTCTCCTGGTGGAGCATTTGGTTGCAGTGCTTCTCCATGTGGTCGGGGTCGGTGGCCCGCTGGGGGTAGACGTTGAACATGACAAAGCTGTCAAAGCCGTTGTGCAAAGCCACCCGCTCCACCGACTTCAAGGTGTTGTCCAGATCGTCGGGGGCGGCGGTGGAGGGATTGATGCCCACGCAGATCAGGGGCCGTTTGCCCCGGGTGGCCAAAATGTAACGATATTCACTGTAAAACGGGGGCACGTACAGCCATCGCTGCACATCGTAGTCTTCTTTGGGGGTCTGAGCCTGCTCCAGAGCCTGGTCAAAGGTGAGCAGCTCCAGCAAGCTGGTTTCTCCGCTGGGAATGTGCATGGAGGGTCCTCCTTGATGTTTTTTCCCATCATACCACGGGGACGGGGAAATGGAAAGCGTCCCCGCCTTGCTTTTTTTCTCCCTGTCGTTTATCATACAGGTAACGACTTTGGAGAGGAGGGCTGTGTTTGCTAAAGCAACGACATCACTGGGTAGGCATGCGCATGGTCAAGACCGTGATTGCCGTGTTTATCTGCGGAATCTTCGGCTATGTCCGGGGCGAGCCCGCCTTTTATTCCATGATTGCCGCAGTCATCTGTATGCAGAACTCCACAGACAAGACCATCACCTCCTCGGTAAACCGGGCCATTGGCACGCTGGTGGGCGGCCTGTACGGCATCATCATTCTCTATGGCCTGGAGCTGTTCCACGCCGAGCATATCGATCTGCTGCGCTACACCCTGGTCTCTCTCACCATCATCCCTCTCATCCGCACCGCCCTGGTGCTCAAACGGCCCTCCAGTGCGTCCCTGTCCTGCGTGGTGTTTTTGTGCGTCACCGTCAACCACAACACGGACAGCTCCCCCGCCCTGTTTGCCCTCCAGCGTATGCTGGACACCCTGGCAGGTGTGGGTGTCACCTGCGTCATCGACCTGCTGCTGCCCTACCGCCCCAAGGCGGAGGACCCCACGCCTCCCCCTTCCACCACCGATACCACCCCACAGGAGTCCAAATCATGAACTATGCCCAGGTCATTCCCGCCCGCTTTCTCGCCCGGCCCAACCGCTTTGTGGCCCAGGTGGAGGTGGATGGGCGCACGGAAACTGTACACGTGAAAAACACCGGACGCTGTCGGGAGCTGCTGGTTCCCGGCTGCACCGTCTACCTCACCCCCGGGGACAATCCCAAACGCAAAACTCCCTATGACCTCATTGCCGTGGACAAGGGCGGGCTGCTGGTGAATATGGATGCCCAGGCCCCCAACCACGTCTTTGCCGAGTGGGCCCGGGCCGGGCACTTCGTCCCCGGCCTGACCCTGCTGCGTCCGGAAACCACCTGGGGCAACTCCCGCTTTGACTTCTATTGGGAGGCGGGAGACCGCCGGGGCTTTGTGGAGGTGAAGGGGTGCACCCTGGAGGAGGACGGCCACTGCCGCTTCCCCGACGCCCCCACCACCCGGGGGGTGCGCCACCTCCAGGAGCTCACCGCCTGTCTCCAGGACGGCTATGAGGCCGCCGTGTGCTTCGTCATCCAGATGGCGGGGATGAAGGATTTTGCCCCCAACGATGCCACCCACCCGGAGTTTGGGGCTGCCCTGCGCCAGGCCGCAGCGGCGGGGGTCCAGGTGCTGGCTATGGGGTGCACCGTCACCCCGGACACCCTGACCATGGGGGAACCGGTGGCGGTAAAGCTGTGAGAGATTTCGCCGCCTGCGCCCTGGAAAAATTCGTTGCTTTTTCCCGCCTGTGACGGTATAATGAATAGGTTATCAACGAATGAAGGAGCGTGTCCCTATGCCTGAGGAACTCAACCCCGTAGTGTCCCAGAATTTTATCCACAATTTCATTGATGAGGATATTGCACAGGGCGGCCAGTACCAAGGCATGACCGTCCACACCCGTTTTCCCCCCGAGCCCAACGGCTATCTCCACATCGGCCACTGCAAGGCCCTGACCATCGACTTCGGCACCGCCGAGAAGTACGGCGGTCTGTGCAACCTGCGTATGGACGACACCAACCCCGCCAAGGAGGATACCGAGTACGTGGAGGCCATCCAGGAGGACATCCACTGGCTGGGCTTTGACTGGGGCGACCGATTCTTCTACGCCTCGGACTATTTCGAGAAGATGTACGAGTACGCCGTGGAGCTCATCAAAAAGGGCCTGGCCTATGTCTGCGAGCTGACCCCCGAGGAGTTCAAGGCCAACCGCGGTTCCATCGGTGTCCCCGCCACCTCCCCCTGGCGTGACCGTCCCATCGAGGAGTCTCTGGACCTGTTTGCCCGCATGCGGGCCGGCGAGTTTGAAAACGGCAAATATACCCTGCGCGCCAAGATCGACCTGGCCAGCGGCAACTTCAACATGCGTGACCCGGTGATCTACCGCATCAACCACGCCCATCACCACCGCCAAGGCAACAAGTGGTGCATTTATCCCATGTACGACTTCGCTCACCCCATTGAGGACGCCCTGGAGGGGATCACCCACTCCCTGTGCTCCCTGGAGTTTGAGGA